>CAZYQY010000036.1:0-1597 GCA_964649795.1 uncultured Candidatus Saccharibacteria bacterium | reverse complement strand
AATCAAAAAACTTTTAAATAAAGAAATTGAAGAAAAAATGAGACAAAATCTTATAGAAGATAAATTGGTTAAAGCCTGGGATGAGGCCCATTTAAAATTCGGCTCTAACCCTAATCAATTTTCCCCATCTATTAAATCGCTGCTTAAAAGAATTGACAAAGGCGGTGGCCTGCCTTTTATTAATTCGGTAGTTGCTTTATTCAACTATATATCCATTAAATATCTGATACCATGCGGAGGAGATAACATTAAAAGAATAGAAGGGAATTTACGTCTTGGCTTAGCTAAAGGCAATGAAATTTTTATTCCTTTGGGTACCAAAGACAAAGAAAGCCCTGAGCCCAACGAAGTAATTTACTTTGACGATAAAAGCTTAAATGTGATGTGCAGGAGATGGAATTGGCGCAATGGAGATTTCACCAAAATTACTGAGTTAACTAAAAAGATTGTTATTAATCTTGACGGAGTTGACCCGGCCTCTCAATCGCTTATTGAACAAGCCAGAGATGAGTTGGATCAGTTATTGACTAATCAATGTGAAGCCAGAACAACCACTAATTTGCTAAACAAAGATAAGTCAGAAATCGAAATAGATTTATAATGAAAATTAAACTTAAGCGGGCTTTTTATTTAAATCCAACACTGCAAGTGGCCAAAGACTTAATTGGCAAGTTTTTAGTTTATAAAAAAGGCAATAAAATTTATCAAGGACAAATTATTGAAACAGAGGCATATTCTGGTTTTGATGATTTAGCTTGTCATGGTTCAAAAGGAAAAACAGAAAGAAATAAGATAATGTTTAAGAAAGGCGGTTATGCTTATGTGTATATTATTTATGGGATTTATCATTGCTTGAATTTAGTTACTGAAAAAGAGGGAATCCCTTCAGCAGTACTTATTAGAGCATTGGATTATCCTCATACTGATGGTCCTGGCAAGCTTTGTAGAGAGTTTAAAATTACTAAACAAACCCATAATGGCCTTGATTTAACAAATAGCGCTTTATGTGTAGAAGATAGAGGATTTAATCCTAATATTATATCTGGCAAAAGAATAGGCATTGATTATGCAGGTAAATGCGCTAATTGGCCCTGGAGGTTTGTTATGGAAAAAATCGCCAAGGAGGCGGTTTTTCAATAGAATAAGATATGTATAAAATATTTTTAATCATTATTCTAGGAATTTTTATTCTTATTGGAATTCCGGATTTAACATCTGAAAATGAAGATTATATAGATATGCCAAAATTGGAGAATAAAGTAGTAAAAAAAGCAATTAAAGAAGAGGTACTATTAAAAGAAATACCATTAAAAAAAGAAAATTATTTATTAGATATTCCCTTTATTTGCCAGGCGCCGTATGCTGAATGGGATAATTCTATTTTCCAGGACGGATGCGAAGAAGCAGCTTCTCTGATGGTGGTTTATTGGGCTTTAGACAAAAAATTAGATAAAAATATTGCTCAAGAAGAAATAATAGCCATGGCTGAATACCAAAAAGAAGAATTTGGTCAAGCTCAAGATACTTCAGCTGAAGATACAAACAAACGGCTGATTAAAGGATATTTTGGATATAGTAATGCAGAAGTAAAAAGAAA
>CAZYQY010000035.1:0-1616 GCA_964649795.1 uncultured Candidatus Saccharibacteria bacterium | reverse complement strand
AAGATAAACCACCAACATATAATTTTTTATTCATATATCCTTATATGCTTATTAATCGTAAGCCGACTTTTTTTTAGAGTTTTTACTTTCCGGCTTAGGCTTAATAGCATAAGGGAAGAGAAAACTTGTATTGAGATAAACTCAAAAACTTACGTATACTTGGATTATAGATTATTATGGATAGTAAGTCAAGGGTTAAACGGTTTTTTGTGGGTTATTGTCTCTTGCGCTAATCGTTTTATTTTGCTAAAATCTGAATTAATGGTTCGTAAATAAAAAAGCGTTGGGAATCTATTTTAACAGTTTTATCCCCAACGCCGTTTTTAAAGAGAGATTTCATTATATGAACTCCTTTCGCAGGTATTCAAGAGAAAGTTCGGCCTTTTGTCCAAACTCCCTATATACCTTTAGTTGTTCTGATTGCGCATTTCTATTTTTATTTTTAGCGAATTCTAGAAGAGTCAGGAACTCCCGTAAATATTTTTCATTAAGCTTTATTAGTTCCCGAGTATTCAATTCGCCCCATATAGATTTAGGACCGTCTCTTGCGTTTTGTTCTAAAAAATAGGGAAGCCAATCTCCGAGATCGTTGAAAAGCTCATATAATTTATTTAAGATTTTCTCTCTCTTTGTCAATTTTTTCATTTTGACAACCTCCTTCTCAAGCTAAAAGTTAAAGAACTAAATCATTAATAATATTATACAGCAAAATGAATAAAAGTAAAAAAGACAATGAAAATCTTCCTTTCCATGTAGCCATTATTCCAGACGGTAATCGCCGTTGGGCTAAGGGAAAAGGATTAGCTTCTTGGCGCGGTCATTTAGCAGGCGCCAAAAAAACAGAAGAACAAGTTCAGGCAGCTTTTGATTTGGGCATTAAATGCCTTTCTTGGTGGGGCGGTTCTTGGGATAATTTGACCAAACGTCCCAAAATAGAAATTAACAGCCTTTTTCAGATATATGAGAAATATTTCCGCAGATTAATCAAAACTAAAGAAATTTATAAATATCAAGCAAGAGTAAATGTAATTGGCCGATGGCAAGAGCTTTTGCCTAGAAAATGCATTGAGACAATTAAAGAATTAATTAAAGCGACTGAAAGCCATAAAGAACGAATGCTTAATTTTTTTATTGCTTATGATGGCTGCGATGAAATGATTAGCGCGATTAATAATATTTTGAAGCAAGGCAGAAAAGATAAAAATTTGAAAGTGACTCCTGAATTATTAAAAAAATATCTTTGGACGCATAGTTTGCCGCCAGTTGATTTATCAATTAGGACAGGCAGTTCAAATGATCCTCACAACAGCGCCGGGTTTATGATGTGGCTAACAGCTAATAGCCAACTATATTTTCCTAAGGGATATTATCCTGATTTCGGCCGGAAAGAATTTATAGAAGCAATAAAAAAATATCAACAAAGGGAAAGAAGATTAGGGAAATAGTATAAAATTCTATGAAATCAAAACTTTTAAAGATCATTTTTTTGTTATTAATTATTTTTGCCTGCTTCCTGTTTTTTATTTTCGCCCGTTCTCAAATTAATACTCCTTTATCTCTTGACAAAACAGAAAAAGCTTTTGTTATAGAAAAGGGAGAAGGATTAAAGGAAATAA
>CAZYQY010000034.1:0-1774 GCA_964649795.1 uncultured Candidatus Saccharibacteria bacterium | reverse complement strand
TTTTCTAAAATCTGGGAAATTTCTTTAGCTGAAAAATCATCTAAATAATGCCAAATAATTATATTTTGATGCTCTCCTTTAAGTTTGCTTATAGCTTTTTTAATCTTAATTATGTCGAAATCCAGGCTTAATTTTTTATTCAAATCAGTTTTATCCTTAATTTTGGCTAAAACACTATTATCTGGATCTAAAACCAATTCAGTGCGTGATTTTCTCCTATAAAAATCAATTACTGAATTATTAGCTATTTTATAGAGCAAAGCGCGCGGATTATCAATTTTACTGCTTTTTTCTGATATATTCCGCCAAAATTTAAAAAACGCCTCTGAAGTTAAATCTTCAGAATCTTGAGGCGAATTAACCTTTAAATAAACAAAACGGTAAATCCGCGGCGCATATTTATCATAAAATTTCACAAACTGTCTCCTTTTCATGGTTATATAAATACAGTCAAGGTTGTATCTTTTCAGGCACGGCCTCAAAAAGTACATCCTTTAATAATAAGATTTCTTTTATTTCTTCTGTTGATCTTTTATAATCATCTGTGGTTTTATCTGAAAGAATTATATCTTTATCACAAAGCGTTCCTCCTCTGATTCCAATATAATCAAGATAGCTTGACCATTGATAATCTTCTAAATTCTCTACTAAGTTATCTTTAACAGGATTAAAATGAATATAAGAAGTAATTCGTGAAAGATATTCGTCTTTATTAATTTCTTTTTGTTTAAATCTGCTTTGAAACATACGTCCTACTTTATTATATTTTCTATTAAAATATATAGAATAACTAGTATGTAAGGCCTGCATGAATTTATAAAGAAAAACATCTGAATCTTGCCGAAGCAATAAATGAAAATGATTAGGCATTAAGCAATAACAAATAATAGAAATCTTGTATTTTTCTTTATACTTTCTTAACTTTTTCAAATAATTAAGATAATCTTCTTTTTCTAAAAAAATATCCTGTTTGCGATTGCCTCTATTGTAAATATGAAAATAGCCTCCTTTGTAAGAAACTTTTTGAATTGGTTTTCTCATACGATATGTGTTCTATATTTTATAAGGATGTATCTTTTGAGGCCGTGCCTGAAAATATACAACCTTAATGTCAGTATACTATAATTATGGTTAATAAACAATATTAGTTCCTTCATTGACTGTGGCGTTAGTGTCTATATCTAAGATAGGCGCTGTGCCGTATCTGAAATGAATATAATCTAAATTGCCTATGCTGCCAGCCGCAAATTCAATGTTTTCCCAATCTTCAAGTCCTGGCACAGTTGCATCGCTGTCATTATTCGTATCTCCGCCATAAGCATCATCTTTAAGAGAAGTAAAGATAATCGGTGTGCTGGTCGCGCCTAAAGCGATTAATTCGCCTTCAATTAATAAGGCAGTATAGTATTTATTAGACGGTTTAATGACTGTTCCTGGTTCAATAGTTAAAATAGTCCCGGTTGCGACTGTTGGATGATGATGGTTGCCTGAACCAGAATTAAGAATATAGGCTAAATCATCATTCCATGCAACATTCTGGCTAAAAATACTATCTTGATCAACAACCACCCCATTTAAATTATTATCATTTGCCTGATTATTACTTAAGGCAGGATAAGCGCTTTTAAGCTTTATAGCCCAATTATTATTTGAAAAAGTATTGTTGCTAATAATAGGCGATGTCTCAAGAATAGCTTCTATGCCTATATCATTATTACTAAACTCGCAATTATCAATAGAAGGTGAATTATAATCCCTTAGAATAATTCCTGTT
>CAZYQY010000033.1:0-2015 GCA_964649795.1 uncultured Candidatus Saccharibacteria bacterium | reverse complement strand
CTGAAGCTTTATGATTATCAAGTCATTTTTTTGCAGAGTTTTTATAGCTGTTTCCCGATTAGTTGCTTTAATTTTCCCTCTCTGTAATTCTCCTTTTTGAGTTCGAACTAAATAATTAAATCTCATAAGTTAATTTATTTTTTTAACAGCATTTTTAATTCTGAAAGGTTAGTTGAATGCAATTCAGCGTTCTCTAAAGAAATCATTCCCCGATTAACCAAATCAACTAAAGAACGATTTAAAGAAATCATTCCTTCTTCTGACCCTGTTTCAATAATCATATTTATTTGGTGTGTTTTACCTTCACGGATTAAATTTCTAATAGCTGAATTTGCAATCATTAATTCAACCGCATTAATCACTCCTTCTTTTAAACTAGGGATTAAACGACGGGAAAGAATCCCTAATATAGTTAATGATAACTGCATTCTAATCTGATTTTGCTGATGGGGCGGAAAGTTGTCAATAATTCGGTCAATTGTTTGAGAAGCTGTATTGGTATGTAATGTAGTTAAGACAAGATGGCCAGTTTCTGCCGCGGTTACAGCGCTGCTGATTGTTTCTGGGTCTCGCATTTCACCAATCATAATTACATCCGGATCCTGTCGAAATGCTTCGCGCAATCCTCGGTGAAAATCCTGAACATCCTCGCCAACTTCTCTTTGGTCAATAATGCACTTATCTTCTTTAAATAAATATTCTATAGGATCTTCAATGGTAATAATATGGTCCCAACGAGTATGATTTATTTCATTCATTAAAGCCGCCAAAGCAGTAGATTTCCCCTGGCCAGAAGGCCCAACCACCAAAAAGAATCCTTGAGAAGCTTTGGCAATATAATGGAAAGCATCAGGCAAATTTAATTCTTCTATGCTTCTAACCTTGCTTGGAATTAAACGCAAAGCAATGCTAATTTTGCCTAATTGTCTATAGATATTAATACGGAAACGAGCTTTCTTCTGAAAAGCAAAAGATAAATCAATATCTCTCTGACTAAGAAATTTTTCTTTTTTTTCTTCAGAAAGAAGAGTAAAAGCTAATCCTTGAGTTTCTTCATCAGTCAAAATCGGCTTTTCATTCAAAGGAACTAATTGTCCATTAATTCGAAAAGTAGGCGGCCTTCCTGTTGATAAATGAACATCAGTGGCGTCTTTTTTTATAGCCAATTCTAAAATTTCTTCAAGTTCTTTTTGATACTGTCCATTATCCATTGTTTTTCGTATCTCTATTTATAATTTCTTTTACCCTATTTACAACAGCGCTTGGCGTAAAATGGGCTTTAATAATATATTCATCCGCGCCTAATGATAATCCTTTTTCAACTTCATTTTTTTGACCTAGATTAGTCAAAAGCACAACAGGAATGTTCTTCAATTCTGAATCTTTTTTAAGCTCTTTCAGAACCTCAAAACCATCCATTTTAGGCAAAACAATATCTAAAAGAATTAAATCAGGATTAAATGATTTAACCTTATTTAGCCCTTCTTTGCCATCAGTAGCAACTTCTGCCTGAAAATCGCTTTGGTTAAATTTAGCTAAATACATTTCACTAAGAAATGAATCGTCTTCTATAATAAGAATTTTTTTCATAAATAATTATGTTGTTTTATGGGATGGCTGTATTTAATCCCTGTAATTTGCCTCCAATTGAATTTGTTTCTAAATAATACTCTATTAAATAATCAGATCCATCAACAGATTGATAATAATATCTGTAATTTTCTCTATTTATCGGATCGTTTGGCACTTTTTGTATTGTATTGTCATCAATTAAATCACTTGACATGCTGTCGCTACCAGTAATATATCCGTCATAGATTGGATAAGACCTAAAATTATTGTGATACATAGCCAAAGCTTCCTGGATGGACTTAATATCACTCACCCTATGTACGTCTTGCCTTCTAGGCTTAATCTTTGCCACGCTAATAGTAACAGCTGTAACTAAAAGACCAATCACTGCCACTACCACTAAAAGTTCAACTAGTGTAAAACCTTTATTTTTAATTTTCATC
>CAZYQY010000032.1:0-2089 GCA_964649795.1 uncultured Candidatus Saccharibacteria bacterium | reverse complement strand
ATATAAATAATAAAATTATGATTCAAGAACAAGAAACAAATAAACATTCAGCAAAATTTGCTTTTTTCTATGTATTGTCTCTAGTCACGCTAATATTTACCAGCTTGTCTACTGGAATGGTTGTTTTCCAAATTATTAATAAGTATATTCCTGATCCGATTGGCAGATTTGGAGAATCTTTTTCTTCAGATTTATTGAGGTTTGCTATTGCGGCATTAATTGTTGCAGTGCCTATATTTTTTCTAACAAGCCGACAGATTTATAAGAATCTTTTCAAAGGAATTTTGGCTAAAGATTCAGGTGTGCGTAAGTCATTGACCTATCTTATCCTGTTGGTTTCTTCGTTCATTGTTATGGGTTGGTTTATTGCTTTGATTAACAATTATTTAGGAGGCGAATTAACTATTAAATTTATCCTTAAGGCCATTGCTTCTGTTGTTATTTCAGCAATCGCATTTACTTTCTATCTATATGATATTCGGAGGGATAAAGTCATTGGTCAAAAAGATAATGTGATTAGAATGTATTTTTACGGTTCGCTAATAATTATTATTGCGGTTTTTGTATCAGCCTTACTAATTGTTGAATCACCTAAAGAGGCGCGCGACAGAAAATTAGATAACACAACATTAGAGGATTTTAATATTATTTTTGATGGATTAAATAATTATTACAGCGAGAATCAGAGAATGCCAATTACTTTAGAAGAACTAAAATCCGAAGTATTGTTTGTGACTGAAGAAAACCTTAGAGATTCAGACACTAATCAAGCATATGAGTATAATGTGATTGCGGATAAAAAATATCAACTTTGCGCAGTATTTAAAACATCAAATATAGATGGACAAGATGTTAGCAAAAAGTTTTACCGCGAAACATGGCCGCATAAAATAGGGAAACAGTGTATTGATAAAAGCATAGAGCAAAGAGAATATAATATAGATTAAACTTGTTGACGCGTTTCTGATGTTGGGATGATAAAACTTAAAAAATAATTATAGTTTGCCGAACTAGGGTGAGAATCCCTGGCTGGTCCGCAACCGTGATTTTTGTCTTTTATTAAATAAGACAGAATAAGCCGGGTCAAACATGCTGTAATTCAATTAATTTATTGGACTTTTCGAGACAAAAGTTAATTAATTTTAGTATTAGATACTTTATTTATTAACGCTCCCTTGGAAAGGGAGTTTTTAGTTCTTTTAAGAAAGGAGGTAAGTGTTTATGTTTTGGGCAAATTACGGCAATATGATGATTGTTTCTTTAATGACAGGAGAAAAAATTTCCGAATATACGAAGTTTATTTTTTCCTGCTGCCTGGAAGATCCAGATAAATTTCTGGAAAAGTTCCTTTCAGTTTAAGTTCCCAAAGAATAGAGACGGCATAAAAAGTCGTCTCTTTAATTTGTGAGAAAATAAGAAAGGCGGTCAGAAGCATTTTTGCTTATTGAATTCCCATTAGTTTGACAGTTTTTTATCTAAAAGATAGAATATATGTAATAGATAATCAATTAATAAGTATGGATAAAAAACAAAGAAGTAAAATTATTTTATGGGTTATAATTTTTTGCGCTCTTGTTTTAGCTTTTGTATATATCAATAAAAAAACAGCAAATGACAATGAGCAAAAGGAACAGAATCAGGAAAAATCTGTAGAAGAACAGGAATTCAATGAAAGCGGTAGAGCAAAAGCTATTGAAGATGAAACAGATCTTTGGCAGTATTACGAAAACAAAGATGCTGGATTTTCTTTAAAGTATCCGCATAATGTTGTCCTTAGCAATAAAGGCATAAATGAAAGCGGTCAGGATTATTATTTATATATTCAGGTTAATGATGTAGATTCTTTAGCAGGTACAATGGGATATAATAAAGAAACTGCCTTAAAAAATATTTCCTTTTTAGAAAAAGGAGAATATGGGGAAGAAGTTGATTTTCCTTTAAGCAATTCAAAAAAAATAAGAGACATTGGAAATACAAATGCGCAGGAATTTGCGGTTTTATTCCGTTTTGAAGTTTGCAGTGTTATTTTTGAGAAAAAGCTGTATTTTTTTAATAACAATTATCAGGTTGTTATAACCTTGATTGGGCC
>CAZYQY010000031.1:0-2134 GCA_964649795.1 uncultured Candidatus Saccharibacteria bacterium | reverse complement strand
ATATTCTTAAAAAGCATATTTATTTTTCCAATCTTTTACAGATGCTTGAAGAATTGACTCTCCCTAAGGTAAGCATTTCTGATTTAAATGTAGATTTATCCGAAGCCAATTTAAATTTGAAAATAGAAGCAATTAATTATCAGATCTTAGCCAAACAAATATTTGTTTTTGAAGAAGACGCTCGCATAAGCAAAATAGATACTTCTGGAATTGTTATGGAAGTATCTGGTTCAGTTGGCTCTAGTTTAGAAATAGAATTAGAGCCAAGCTTTTTGTATAATCATGAATAAAAAAATTATAATTAGTTTAATCAGTTTGACCTTAAGCATAGCTTTAATTTTTCTTTTTGCTTTTTCTCAATGGCCTTTAATTAAGGATCTCAGAACAGAATTAACCCAAAAAAAGCAAATTTTAAATGAACTTAATGAACTTTTAGATAGAGTTAATCAGATTGAAGAAGAATATCAAGAAGTAACTGATGATGCGCAAAAAATATTTTTAGGACTGCCTACAAAAAAAGACATTTCTTATTTATTGGTACATTTTGAAACATTGGCTTCTGATAACGGCTTATTGCTTGAATCAATAAATTTCGGCCAAATTAATAATGAGAAGCAAGGAATTAATCAAGAAATCAACAAGTCCCCAAAATTGCTTTCTAATCTTCCAAGTTTTTCAGTTGGCTTAAACATAGCTGGTTCATACGATGCTTTTAAAAATTATTTAAATGCCCTGGAAAATAGTGTTCGTTTAATGGATATTAAATCAGTCAATTTTGTTGCTAGTAATAGAGACAGTTTTTCTACTGATTTAGGCATTTTTGAATTTAATTTAGGCATAAATGTTTATTATCTTGATAAATAAATGATAAATAAATGTTTAAAAATTTAAACAGAAAACAAAATCTTATTTCTTTGCCAGAGGAAAAGAAACAGCGTAGATTGCTGTTCATTTTGGCTATTATGATTTTAGCTATTTTAGTCATTCTATTTTTTTATTTTAGGTCTTCTCCATCTAAGACATCAATAATAGCTGTTGAAGAGCAGGTTCTAGCAGAAAGCATTATTGATAAAATTGATTTTGACAGTGACTTTTTAAAAAATTCATTTTTTCAATCATTAAAAGTTTATGGCAAATGGCCTTTGGAAATAGATCAAAAAGGACGAACTAATCCTTTTCTTCCGTATTAAAATCTTATGGCAGTTAATAAAAAAGACAATTTAGAAAAAATATCCAAAGTTCCTTTTATAGATTTAAGTAGTAAAGAAATCCCTGTAGAAGTTTTAAAAGAGATTCCAGAAGAAGCAGCTACTTTTTATAAATTTGTTCCAATAGATAAAAAAGGGAATATTCTTGAGTTAGGCATGCTTAATCCAGACGATATTAAAGCTAAAGAGGCATTAAGATTTCTTGTTAGGCGAAGCGGATTAGAATCAAAGATCTTTTCCATTGATTTAGCTGGATTAAGAAATGTTATAAAGCAGTATCGGACTCTTCACGGAGAAGTTAAGCAAGCGCTTAAAGAATTACAGGGAGAATTGGAAATAGAGACAAAAGCAGAATCAACCAAAGAAAGAATTAAGAAAATTGCCAAAGGTATTACTGCTGACGCGCCCATAACCAAAATAGTGGCAGTTATTTTAAGGCATGCAGTAGAAGGAGGTGCTTCTGATGTTCATATAGAACCGATTGAAGATAGAATCAAGGTTCGTTTCAGAGTTGATGGTGTCCTTTATACTAGTCTTTTTTTGCCAAAAGATATACAATCAGCTATTGTTTCCCGTATTAAAATACTTACCAGCTTGAAAATTGACGAAACAAGAGTGCCTCAAGATGGTCGTTTCTCTACAAATGTTATTGGCAAAAAGATTGATTTCCGAGTTTCCACTTTTCCTAATGTTAATGGAGAGAAAGTTGCCTTAAGAGTTCTTGACCCAACAGTTGGATTAAAAACATTTAGCGAATTAGGTTTGCAGGATTATAATTTAGAAACTCTAGAAAAAGCTATTAAACAGCCTTTTGGTATGATTTTAATAAGCGGGCCAACTGGTTCTGGTAAATCAACAACACTTAACAGCATCCTAAATAAAATAGATCTCTATGAAGATAATAAAATAAGCTTGGAAGATCATGT
>CAZYQY010000030.1:0-2301 GCA_964649795.1 uncultured Candidatus Saccharibacteria bacterium | reverse complement strand
AGTTGTTGAGGAAGAAATAGTTGTTGAGGAAGAAATAGTTGTTGAGGAAGAAATAATTGGAGAAACGGAAGAAATATTTGAAGAAATGTTTGAGGAAGAACCAATTGAAGAAGAGATTGTCGAAACTAAAGAAGTATTAGTTCAAGAAGAGCCAGTTATAGAAGAGCCAATTATTGAAGACGAGAATAATGGAGAAGAAGATTAATATGAATAAATTATTAAAGACAATTTTAATAATTTCAATCACTATTTTTAGTGTCGGGTTATTATCGGCTAATTTTGTTCAGGCCCAAGCAGCTAATGAATTAGTGGTTGAATATTGGACTGGAACAGAATGGTTGCCTCTCATGGGGCCTATATTTAGCGAAACAAACTTTTTACCCGGGGAAGATGTTACGCGTTTGGTGAGGGTAACTAATAATTCTGGCCAGCCGCAGAGAATTATTGTTGAGGCAATTAATGTTTCTGACCCTAAAAATCTTGGCCAGGTTTTAAATTTGGAAATTAAAGAAAGTTTAGAAACTCATTATAATGATACATTAGCTAACTTTTCTAATGCTGGTGAATTTTATTTATCCGATTTAGTTACCGGCGCTAATACTCAATATGATTTTTCTATTGGTTTTATTTCTGGAGCCAAAGGTCCCCAAGGAGCAACTTTGGCTTTTGATATTTTAATTGGTTTTCAGGGAGCCGGTGGAGGAGTGCTGCCCGGTGAATACGGCGGTAGCGGAGGCGGCGGACCGCCTGGTTTGATTATTAAATACGAAAAAGATATTTATATTAATACTAATTCAGCAATTATTAGCTGGTTTACTAGTTATCCAGCCACCAGTCGGATAATTTATTCCCGTTATGACCAGCCCCATAATTTTGATTTAACTGATGTTGGCGGTAGCCCGCCTTTATATGGCTATGTTAATACAACGCCGGAATATCATACTCCGGCTAATCCCTATGGAGAACTCTATCGGGAGATTGAAATAACCGGTCTTTTGCCAAATACCACCTATTATTTCCGCTGCATCTCTCACGCTTCGCCACCGACTATTAGCCAAGAACATAGCTTTACTACTTTGACAGCTGGAGAAGTCAAAGAAGAAGTTGGTGAGATAGAAGAAGAAATAGGTCCTGCCGAAGAAGCAGTTGGCCCTTTAGTTGGTCCAGCCGCTGCTCGGGCCGCTAGTCCAACCGAAGAAGTCATTGAACCAGAAGAAACCGAACCAGAAGAAGAAGTAATTAAACCAAAAGAAACTGTTCAAATAGAAGATAAAACAAATAATTTTTTAGCGGCTATTTCCGGTTTGTTTGGTGGAGGAAACTATTGTTGGATTTTAAGCTTGTTTTTAACTTTGTTTCTTATTCTTTATCTTTTATATAGAAGGAAGAAAGAAAAAATAAAATATGACTGGGATTTAGTTGCTATTTTAGTTGGTTTAATTATTTTAGTATTTTTATCAAAATGCTATTTATTACTTATTTCGATAATCATTACAATTGCATATTGGTTGTATTATTATTATAAAAAATATAAATTTAAAGAAGATAAATTATAGGAGAGAAAAAGCCTGTTCAGATTAATTTGAACAGGCTTTTTTGTTTTTCTGAAATAAGGTATAATAAAAGCATGAAAGACATAAAGGAAATTACAAAAGAGGAATTGGACGTTATTAAAGTAGTGACTTTTGATATTGATGGAGTGATTGTGCCAACAGGGACAATAATAAAGGAAACAATAGATGAAGACAGCATTGATTTGTATATGGAATCAAAAAAGCTTTCTTCAGAATTTATAGAAAGCTTACAAGAACTGGCAAAATATGTCCGCTTGAATTTTTCTTCTGGCAGAAATATTTTATACTTAAAAACCTTGGTTAATAAGATTTTTGACGAAAAAACAATTCTTCAGGCAGAAAACGGAAATATTACATGGCTTAATAATAAGATTATTCATCCTGCTTATCCCAATGAATATTTTAAACAATTAAGAGAACTTAAAATTAAAATCAGAAAAATCAAGGAAACTGATAAAAGAATCCGCGGATTTGAACCAAAAATGTTTGTTTTAACTGTTCATTGCGAACAGATGGAAGAAATACCTAATTTAGTTAAAGAAGTAGCAGGGGATGACTTATATTGTCTTTGGACTAACGAAGGATATGATATTGGCAGTAAAGAAATGTCAAAAGGCAAGGCAATTGTTAATTTGGCTAAGGATCTTAATCTTGAGCCAAAGCAAATTATGACTACTGGAAATAATTATAATGATGAGGAAATGCTTGAACTTGGCAAAGGCGTTTC
>CAZYQY010000029.1:0-2560 GCA_964649795.1 uncultured Candidatus Saccharibacteria bacterium | reverse complement strand
AAAGTAATAATTAGAAAGTTTATGAGGACAAAGCAGATTTATATATTAATAGCATTGGTGTTCGTTGGACTGATAGTCCAGGCGATTTTGGCGTCGCCTGTTTCCGCCGCTTATGTTTCTTCTGGCACGGTCACTTCAGCCAATTTGCTTTCCGACAGTTCGGCTTCAAGCATCACCAATTTTTATTATAATATTTCTTCTTTACCAGGCGATTCTAGCGTTACAATCCAATTCAGCACCACTACTACCGCCTGGTATTCTTCAGCCGGTGTCTTGGATGGTTCGGATACATTAAGTACTACAGACGGAGCGGATTTGAGTTTGACCACTCTGGCTTCGTCCGGCACTGCTTTTTATTACAAAATGACGATAAATTCAACCAGTGATTTGACTGACACGCCGGTGGTTGCTGACATCCGGCTTGATTATACGCTGACAAGCGGGTATAACGATATGTTTGTTATTGACGATGATGGCAACGTTGGTATTGGAAGTATCGGAACGGGCAATGCGGCTGGCTCTAAACTTTCTGTGCAAGGCGGGGGTACTTTCGGTTCTAGTTATTTCACCAACACTGCTCCGACGAACGGGATTCTCGTGCAGGGAAATGTGGGAATCGGGACAACCTCTCCATACGCTAAATTATCTGTCTGGGCGGACAGCACTTCTGACACTTTATTAGAATTAGTAGACACCGCTTCAACCACTGTATTTTCTATTGATACATCAGGTAATCTAACGACATTAGGCAATGCCACAACAACTGGAAGCCATTACATAGGAGGAACTGCCTCATCAACAACGGCTTTAAATACTCAAGGGGACAGCCATATTGGAGGCAACCTGTCAGTAGATGGGACAACTACCTTGCTTGGCGATATTACACAAACAGGCAATCTTGATATTACTGGCTATGCTTCCACAACAACATATTTGAATACGCAGGGGGACCTGCATGCAGGAGGAAACGCAAGCATAGATGGCAACGCCACTACAACTGGCTCCTTAAATGTAGATGGTGATTTCCTTACAGATGGCACTGGCTCATTTGCCAACGCTGCCTTAACAATTGATAGTAATGGCAATCTGACAACTACTGGATATGCTTCTTCAACAACAGGATTATTCACACAGGGCAATCTTCACGCAGGAGGCAATTTAACCATAGATGGTTCTTCTACTACTACTACTGGTTCAATGTACATAGGCAATGATTTAACTGTAATGAGCGGGAATGTGGGGATAGGAACAACTTCTCCTCAATCTCTCTTAACCCTTTATTCTTCCACAGGAGATTCATTAATTAGTTTTGGAGATTCTAATTCAAATACTGCTCATTGGTATATTGGCACTGATTACAGCCATGACTCTGATTTTAAGATATCCACCAGTTCAAGCAATTTGGGAATCGCTGAATTTACAATAGACAGAAGTACTGGTTATGTAGGAATAGGAACAACTACTCCTCAAACTGCCTTACACATTGGTACTGCGTCTTCTACTAATCTGACTTCTTATGGGGATAGTGTAATGATATCTGGCGAATTAGAAGTAGGCGAGACAGCATATTTGGGACCATTAGAATTTGATACTAACGCTGGAATTATTTCATGGATTGATATGCCGGTTACTTCCGGCGCTTCAGCAGGCACTGTGGAAAGTTATACTGCGCGCATTGACGGCACTAGCATTTTAACGTTATACGCCGAATCAGACGGTTCAGGAGGCATTCGCAATCCAAGAGTTGGTATTAACACAACAACCCCATGGGCTAGTTTATCAGTTACTGGCGTAGTTGGCAGCAGTACTCCTTTATTCTCAGTAGCTACAACTACTAATGATGGCAGTACTTCATATTTTAATATTGATGTTGATGGGAATGTAGGCATCGGGACAACCACCCCAGATTCACTTTTAACAGTTGATGGAACTTTTGCCGTCGGAACAAATGGCACAGAGTTTATAGTAGACGCTGATGGCAGAGCGACAACTACAGATAGAATTCATATTGGCGGAGCTAATTCAACCTCAACGATAGCAGGTAATTTAGATGTGGCTGGGAATATAGAGGCGGCTGTTTGGTATATCGGGGATATTATATTTAATAACAATTTCAGAATGACGGAAGCGACAACTACGGAGTTATTAGATGTTCTTTCAATTAATAACGCTTCCAATATTCCTTTGCTTTATTTAGTGGAAAATGGCTATGTAGGCATAGCTACAACCACGCCTACTAATATTTTGACCATAGGCCAAGGCAGGGGCAGTGCCATAGCTGATGGCTGGGATGTTTATTCCTCAGAAGAATATAAGACAGATATTACATATTTAGAAGAGCAGGATTATGAGGATATTTTAGATGAAATAGGGGGATTGGATATTGCTACTTATAGATGGAAGGAAGAAGACGAAGAACTTGGGACCATGCTTGGAGTGATTGCTGAACAGGCGCCGGAAAGGGTTTTAAGCGATGATGGCAATTCAATTAGCTTATATGATTATGCTACATTTGCTTTGGCTGGGGTTAAGGCGTTGCAGGGTGAGATAGAGAAAATGA
>CAZYQY010000028.1:0-2992 GCA_964649795.1 uncultured Candidatus Saccharibacteria bacterium | reverse complement strand
AGCATTTCCAATTAAATTGCCTATTATTGGGCCCATTATAGAGCCCAAAGCAAAACCAATTCCTGCTTTCCAAATCAAGGACCAGATTTTTAATTTTAAAAATAAAGCGTAAAATAATCCTATAAAAGTTCCTATTAATAAAAATATTAACCAATAACCAGATATATAAATACTTGGCTCTAATCTAAATAAATCAGCATTAGTCAGAAATGACAAGACAACACCCAAAAACAACCCGCCAATAATTGATAATGGATAAACTAATATGCCCCCTACAATAAACCCAACGCCCCATCCTAAAAATCCAGCTAAAACTGATTTAGAAATCTGCTTAAAGTCCTTGGAAAATAAAGTTAAAGAAATCCCGCCTATTAAGCCCATAATTATAATAGCCATAAAATGGAATGGATATTCTAAATCAGGCAGTTCAGTATACAAAACTAATCCCCAAAGCAATCCGCCTAAGCCAAATCCAATTGCGCAAACTAATAAATATTTTGATAATGATATTTTTTGTTCCATAAAAAAATCCCTCCTTTTTTTTATTATACTCTGAAACAAAAAATCAAACAATACTTAAATAAAAAACCCTGTCGTGTTTTGGCAGGGCTTTTAAGATAGACAATACGTCTTAGCTTTTCCTCCTATCAATTCTTATTATTTTTAATCGCTTTTCCGCAATCTGGGTCGGGACAGAACTTTTCAGTACCCTTGAGCAGACATCCGCAATACGGACAATTATAGATTTCAACCGTTGCTTTGACTTGACTTTTCTCCTTTTTTTGTAATTTTGCCATTATTTATTCTCCTTTTCTTATAATGTTTAGGCAGAATGAGACACTTTTTCAACTGCTTTTTTGGCCATTGCGATTAAAGAGGCGCTTCCAGGATTGTATATAAAACTCCGCAGCCGAAAATCCATTTCTTCGCTAAGGCCTTTGATTATAACCAGATTATAGAGAACGGATATTTTTTCTTCTTTGCTGCCATTTTTTAACAATTCCTTGAAAAATTTTTCGGCCATTTCCTTTTTTTTACACAAATCATTCAAAACAGAGCCAATTTGATTAATAATATCTCTTTTTCTATCTAACCGACTCGATATCCTAAACTTGCTTATTAATTCTTCAACATCTATCTCCCTAAGTACTTTATTCTGTTCCATTTTAACCTCCCTTTTTTAAGTTAAAGGACAACAAGGATAGTCCTTAAAATTACGTCATTTGCAAAGAACATAATTTTAAGAACTGTTCTTTAATTAGAAATATTGTTTCTTATAATACTTCAGATACTCTCCTGATTTCAAGGGCTGCCACCATTTTGGATTACTCCTATACCATTGAATGGTCTTAGCCATAGCTTCCTCAAATTCATATCTGGGACGCCAGCCCAATTTTTGCAGTTTGCTTGAGTCTAAAGAATATCGCTGGTCATGTCCAAGCTCAGAAATAATCAGAATTTCTTTAATCCCTGCGTTGCGCAAAGTTAAAATAGGATAATAAATAAGCGGTTTATTATAAACCGGCAAAATATTTTTATTAACAACTTTAGTTAAAGGCATTAAACGAGTGCCTTTGCCTCCTGCCAAAACAATTCCCTTCATATTTTTATTTTACTCTAAAAGCAAAAAAGCACAATAGAAATGCCCTGCTATTATTATAACAGGGCATTAATTTTTTTTTAATCCGTATCGCTGGACATAACCAACAACACTTAAAATCCCGTAGATCGAGCCCGTAAAAAGTAAAATCATTAAACCTAAATAGAGAAAATATTGAAGTTTATACTCAAGTAAACTTTCTAACCAATCAATTAAGAACCAATAGGCAATAGCAACGAAATAAAAAGCCATTTTAATCTTTCCAGCTAAATGTGAACTGGTGTCAAAATTCCTAATCATGCCTACAATCCAGATAATGACTAAAGATAATTCAATAATAAGGATTAAAATAATTAGGGATTTAACAAAGACTAATAAAATTCCATCCGCCCAGGACCAAAGTTCAATAAAGAAGTAAACAAAAACAAAAAAAGCAAAAATCTTATCTCGAAATTTATCCAAAAATCCGCCCAGAGAAGTAGCTATCTGATAATGCCGAGCCAGCCAGCCATCTAATAAATCAGAAATTCCAACCCCAACAGCTAATAGAAAAATGAGTAAATGGTGTTCAGATGGTTTATTCCACCAAAGAAGAGCGTTAATCCATCCTGTTAAAATAATACCAATAGCAGTAATAACATTAGCCAGGTTGTGAAAAACAACTTTTTTCATTCTTCTAAAAAGAGTTTCCATTTCTTTTCACCTCCTCTTTTATAAATTTTTAAAGTTCAATAAATTCCTTTATCTTATTAACCGGGATTATTTTAATAAGCCCCTTGCTGTCAATTAAATTCAATCCAATTACCTCGCCTTTAACATTAATTAATGGACCCCCATTAGCCAATTCATCTTCTTCAATCAAATTAACTTTTAAAACAGTCGTATCAATACTGCGAATAATTCCTAAATTAACAAACTGTTTTAATTCGTTTTTAACTAATTCTGAACCTATTAAAATAATACGCTGGCCTAATTGCAAATTTTCCAAATCAGTCAAAGACACAACCGGTAAATTTGTCTCTTCTGTTTCAAGTAGAGCCAGATTATTTTCCAGATCTCTTTTTATAACTTGAGCTTCTATTGAATGATTATTGCGAAAAACTAAATATTTGTCAGCTTTGACTGGCACTAAATTAGCTGCTGTAATAATTAAGCCATCGCTAGTAACAATAAAACCAGTCCCTTGACTGGTTATCCTTTTGTTCTGATATGATTGAACAGTAACTAAACAAGGATTAATCTTGCTAATTGCTTGTTCAATGGATGTATTTTCAGTAATAATAATCCTCTCTGTTGGATTAATAATTGTTGTTCCGTTGCTAACCTGATGTATAAAGCCTATTTTGGAAAAAAGAGGAATAGTTGCTAAATAAGGCAAAAGAAATTGGTCAG
>CAZYQY010000027.1:0-2994 GCA_964649795.1 uncultured Candidatus Saccharibacteria bacterium | reverse complement strand
AATTAAGAATATAGGCTAAATCAGCAGTCCATGCGGTATTTTGGCTAAAAACGCTATCCTGGTCAACAACTGCCCCATTTAAATTATTATCATTTACCTGATTATTACTTAAGGTAGGATAAGCGCTTTTAAGCTTTATTGCCCAATTATTACCTGAAAAAGTATTATTGCTAATAACAGGCGAGGATTCAAGAATAACTTCTATGCCTATATCATTATTGCTAAACTCACAATTATCAATATTTGGCGAATTATAATCCCTCACAATAATTCCTGTTAAGCTAATATCAGTAAAACTGGAATTAAAAATAGAGGAATTAGAATTGCTTAAATAAATTCCGTCATTTTGGCTGTGTTGAAAAGTAGAATTATTAATTATCACACGGCTATTATTAATCCTAATCATTTCCTGCATCCATGTTCCTCCATAACTTCCCTGATATCCGCCATATTCAAAAGAAACATAATCCAGAGTTGAATCAGTTCCAACGGTATTATCAAAAACAATACCAGACCAGTCGCCTGCTAATTGCGTTGTTGTAGCAGAAGTAAAAGTTATTGGATTAGCAACTGTCCCTTCTGCTTTTAAGGTTCCTTTTATTAATAAGCTTGGATAATATTTATTAGAACCCTTAACAATAACGCCCGGTTCAATAGTCAAAACAACATTATTTTCCACTGTTGGATAAGCGCTGGAATTTGATTCTAATATATAAGGACTCTTAGCTAATGCCCAAGTAGTATCCTGGCTAATGCTAATGCCATCAGCAATAATTGTTATTCCTTGGCCTTGAGAATTTTTAGCAAAAGGCAAGTCATCTTCAATAAAATCACTATTGTTATTATTTTCATCCCAGCCATCAATTCTGCGAATTAAGCTTTTATATATATCCGGATACGCAGAAGCAGTTACCTCATAAACATAATTAACACTGCCCCATCCCAAAGCATCAATGCATCCTTCTTTTGCTTCAGCCACGGTTTTTGTAGTCGGATCCCATGGGAAAATAGCTATTGAGCCTTCTTTGTCATGGAGTAGCGATGAATTATAAATTGGCCAATCAATATCCAAGTAATTATTTTCAAAATAGCCAGTAAGACCGATTAAATAAGATCCGTGGGCTGGAATAATCGCTCCAGCTGGAAATTCCTTGTTTCTATAAGGGTTATCCCAATCATTAGTACAAGGATAATATGACCAATACCAGCCAGTCATATCTATGTCCTGGTCAGTTGGATTATATAATTCTACAAACTCGTGTTTTCTCAACTGAACTTCATTAATAACTACATTATCAGATAAACTGCTGGCTGTTGCGCTGGCGCAATTAGAAACATCTGAAATATTATCAACTTCATCCTTTGATTTAATTGCAAAATAATAGTTTTGGCCGGCAATTAGGTCATTAACTGAAAAATTCTCTGTTGTGCTGGCCAAAGATGGAATGGGCTCTCCAATAATATCAGTTGATGAAGCCCAATTAAGCGAAGTAATCGCTGAAGAAGTTGCATATTTAATAATATATTCTGTGGCAGTGCCAACTGATTCATCATCTCCTGGGGCAGTCCAAGACAAATTTACTGCTCCATGGCTATTGCCTGAACTTGCTAACAAATCAATAATATTTGATGGGGGAATCGTATCAGGAATTACTGGCACTGGTGTTGGTACTGGTACTGGTACTGGCGTTGGTACTGGCTCGCTTCCTCTGCAACCTCCGCTAATAAAAGTTGGCGGCTTTATTGGTGATTCCAATTCTTCAATAAATTCTTCTTGTTCTTCTTTGACTGGCTCTGGTTCTGGTTTTTCTTTAATAACAACTGGAGCTTGTTCTATCTTTTGAATAACTGGGGCTGGTTCTTTATAACTTACGCTTACCGATTCTGTTTCTGGCAAATTGCTCTTTATTGGCTCTGGCAAAGGCAATTCTGGCTGTTTTATTTTAATGCTAATATCAGCTTCTTGTTTTTTAAAAATATTAATTATCTTATCTTTGGCTTGATTAAGTTTTTCCAAAGCATAAGACAAAGAATATGGAATGACTTGTTCTGGATTAAAAAAACTGAATTGTAGCCATGGATACATTGGTAGAGATCCTCCCCATGGGATATAAAATTCTTTATTTTCAACTTTTAGAAAATTAAAAATATTTATGCCCAATTCAGGTGATTTTTCTAAAGTAATTGCTCCTTTAAATTCTTTAATAAAATCTAAAGTTATTTGTTTTAATTTATAATTATTATATTGAATTTTAGGTCCTTTTTTGTCCCATTTTTCTAAAAATTTCCATTTAAATGAATTGCAATGTCCATTATCTTTTTCATTTATGCAATTAGCATGAGAGCCACTACCAACATAAGTCCAAATGTGATTGGTTTTTGGATTAATAATTTCAGTGTCAAAAATTTTTCTTTGATGAGCAGTGCCAATTGTTTTAATTATTTGATTTGAGTCCTTGTCTACAAAAACATAAACTGCTTCCCAATCACCATAATGTTCATTTTTGAAAAGCCCTAAAGAACTATTTAGAACATAAAAAAGCCAATATTCATAAACCAAATAATTACCTTGATCTTCAATATGATAAAAAACTGTTAAATTATTTATTTTTTGCTCTAATGATAAATTATTATATTTATTAACTGCTTTTTCTCCATTAATTTCCTGTCCATTTTCAAAATAAAAATCCAGGGGATTAACTGGGTAATATTTTTCTTCAGAATCAAACCATAAATTAGGCGCGTAATTTATAGCTGGTTCTGGGAAATTTGCTTTGGCAAAAGGAACAAAAACAAAAAAACCAGCTAAAAATATTAAAACAAATAAAAAAGCTGGTTTTTTAAATGCCAAATTTTGCATAAATCCCTCCATAAAACGGCTTCTTACCTATGTTTATAAACTCCCCATCCCAAAAATAAACCTAAAATTATACTCATTAAACAAAAACAAATTAAATAATTAATTAACAAGCAATCAAAAGCATTTCCAATTAA
>CAZYQY010000026.1:0-3520 GCA_964649795.1 uncultured Candidatus Saccharibacteria bacterium | reverse complement strand
AAATAAAAGGACTTTGGGCGAAATATATGCCCAAAGTCCGACGTTGCTCCGCGGGTAGGATTCGAACCTACAACCAATTGATTAACAGTCAACTGCTCTACCATTGAGCTACCGCGGAATAATATTTAATTGTTAATAAATTTTTCAATATAAACTCTTTTCTTATAACTTTTTAATCTTTTTTCTAATTTTATAGCATCTGATCTATTTTGACATTCTTTACTATAAATCAATTTCCACGGCATACCTAACTTAGTAAATTTACTTCTACCAGTATTGTGTTCTTGGACTCGTTTCAATAAATTATTTGTTTGCCCAATATAATATGTCTTTTTATTAATGCTTTCTAAAATATAAACGTAATAATTCATAACCATTGAGTCCCGATCCCGATTTTAATCGTGGATCGAGGATCCTCGAAAATTCTAAAGAATTTTCGGGACTACCCGCGGAATAATATTTAATTGTATTGTTATTTTACTCCATAATTTAATAAAACGTCAAGTGTCTGTTGAGCGCATTTTTCCCAAGAAAATTTCTGTGCTTGAATAAATCCCTTGTTGATTAAATTTTGTCTTAAATTTTCATCAGTCAACCCATTATAAATCCCTTCTGAAATTTCATTAATATTAGAATTATCTTTGATGTAAATTGCTGAATCCCCTGCTACTTCTGGAATAGAAGTAACTGGACTTGTTATAACTAATGTCTTACAGGCCATTGCTTCCAAAACAGGCAAACCAAAACCCTCATAATCAGAAAGCCAAATCAATAAATCAGCTGCGTTATAAAGCAGAATTAAATCTTTTCCGCTTAGATAATCCTGATGCAAGATCGCTTCTCGATTTAATTTTTGATTAACTTGTTTAATTAATCTATTAATATCAATAAATGGAGATGTATGATTAATGCCAATAATTAAAAACTGATAATCTGTTGATTCTTTAGCTATCTTTTCAAAAGCTTTAATTGTTTCCGGCAAATGCCTACGATTGAAAATAGAACCAATATAGAAAATAAACTTATTCCTAATCTGATACTTGTCTTTTATCTTTTCTATTTCATCCTGATTATCGATTGATATAAAAGACTTATCTACTGCTTCAGGCGTTATAAAAACTTTATCTGGATTAATATTATAATGCTCTATCACCTCTTTTTTACTGTATTCTGAAGGAACAAAAATAATCTTAGCTTTTTTAGCAGAAATTTTAGAAAACTTCTTAAGCAAAATCTTGTCCCAAAAGCTTGGCCAATCATATAATTCTGAATGCGCTTGATAAATTATGTCATGCAAAGTAAGAGCAATCTTGCCTTTATAAAATATTGGAGCAATATATCCTGGACAAAAAAGCCAATTAGCTTTATCTTTTTTTACTGCTTTTGGCAGTCCATAATGCATGAACAAAGCGTTGCTTGAAATATTAAGGAGTTTTTTCTGGAATTTATCAGATAAATCAATATCTTTAGGAATTTCTGATTTAAAGTATAAAATAAATTCCAAATCAACTGGAATGTTTAATTGATTCCAATTATCAAGCAAATTTACTAGATAACGGCCAACTCCAGTTCTTCCCCCTTCTAAATTATGCGCATCAATTCCAATTTTCATACTTATTGTATCTTTTAAAATAAAAATCCTTAATGCCTAATAAAATATACTTGGCCCAAGTCCGCTTTTTTGGAAAAAAAATCAACTTAATTATCTGTTTAATAATCCGCTGCCAAGCATTTAAATGAACTAATGGCTTAATATACCAAGGAGCGTATTTTCGAGCCATAATCAAACCATTTCTAATATGATAATAAATATACGAAGAAGAACCCTCAATAGAACTTTTTGAACATTTATGCCAGATTCTGGCTTCTGGGACAAAAATACATTTAAATCCAGCTTTCTGCGTCTTTAAAGACCAGTCAGTATCTTCATAGTATAAAAAATACTCTTCTGGCATTAAGCCAATCTTTTCTATAACTTCTTTCTTTATTAAAAAACAGCAGCCAGTAATATATTCTGATTTTTGTATTTCTGGTTTATCATACTGCCCCTCATCTATTTGGCCATATCCATTCATTGTCCCCCTGTTGTATAGCCAATTAATTTGTCCGCCAGCAAACCAGATTCTTTTTGTCTCATCAGCAAAATAAATTTTAGGGCCTAAGATGCCAAAATTACTATTGCTTTCCCCTGCTTCAATTAATTTACTTAAAAAACTTCGACTAACAACAGTATCATTATTTAAAAGCAAAACATAATCAGCTTCATATTCTAAAGCGTATTTAATGCCAACATTATTCCCGCCGGAAAATCCCAAGTTCTCTTTATTGTAAATAATCTTAATACTCGCCTCTGGAACAGCTGGCCGCTGGTTTGATCCATTATCAACAATGACTACCTTATAATTGGGGTAGTCATTGTTTTTAAGCGATTCTAAACATTCTAAAGTATCCGGCCAATTATTCCAATTAAGGATTATAATAAAAACCTTGGGCAACATAAAATTACCTTAGAGTAGCTAAAATAATTATAATAATTCCCAGAAAACATAAGCTATAAAGCAAAGTGTAAACAGAAACAAGCAAGGCTTCTTTAATTTTCTGCTTTAAAGCCAGATAAGCCGGGTAGCCGAAAACAATTGAACCGGTTATAGCCGCGGAAATAACCAAAAGAACCAGCACAAAAACAACGTTCATAAATCCTGGCCGGCCAAGAAAAAAATCATTGCTATACCAAATAAACGAACCGATTAAAAAACAATAAGCAATTAAGCCCAATGATTGGAACAAGCCAATTAAAGATAATTTTGTTTTATTCATTTTTTTATTAATTTATTAATTAATTCCTAAAAGTTCGACCTCGAAAATAAGATTGGCATTAGGCAGAATAGGTCCGCCTGGCGTGCCAGTTTCTCCATAGCCGAATTCTGAGGGAATATACAATCTTCTTATTTCCCCAACTTTCATTCCAACAACTCCTAAATCCCAGCCCTTTATTACCTGACCAGCTCCTAAAGTAAAAGTAAAGGGCTGATCTCTGTCTAGACTTGAATCAAATTTAGTTCCATCTTCTAAAACACCAACATAATGAACTGTTACTTCATTCCCATTCTCAGCTACCTGGTCTGTTCCTTGTTTTAATATTTGAGCTGTTAATTCATCGAAATTCAGCTGAGCTTGTTGCTTTGTTTGTTCTGCTTCTGCTTGATTCTCGCCAGGCAAAACTAATTCTTCTTCATTATCAAAAGAACTAGTCCCTTCAAAATAATCCTTTTGAGTAAAACGATACAGGAAATAAAAGCCTGAAACAATTACTCCTAAAATAATAATTGAATAAATAATATTTTTCATAATTTGGCTGGGCATCGTGGACAACGTTAGAACCATTATCCAGCGACAGAAAGATTATGTTTATATCCCAGACTTATCCTATCAAGGTTGAGTATCATTTATTCCGTCCATTTTTATAAAAAATGAACGACGAGCTCGTCTGGTAAGGTCACACTTTAACCTTAAAGAACCA
>CAZYQY010000025.1:0-3794 GCA_964649795.1 uncultured Candidatus Saccharibacteria bacterium | reverse complement strand
TAAATATAAATACTGATTTTTATCTTTTTTCAGATTATTAGATAAAAAATCTTTAAACTCTTTTACTGTTAAAAATAAATAATTGCCAACATCATTGGTTAAAAGATATTTATTCTTAAATTTCTTAAAACGAAAGAAGCCAAGCTGATTATATTTAATTTTCTTTAGATTTAAAGAGGACATAATTACAGAATTCATCCTTAATTATTTGTTTAACATCTTTGTTAATATTTTTTAATTCTACCTGAATATAATTTCCTTTTTGCTCCAAACTAAAATTAGCCAAGTCTTGATATTCCTTTATGGCTAATTTTATTGCCTTAATCTTGTATAATTTTTTACTAAAACTAATAAGCATTACTTTGTCTTTTTTAATTTTTTCTTGTATTTTTCCTCCCAGGGAACAGCAATACCCAAAGGATCATCTTGATATTCTAATTGATCTTCTTCAACAGTTCCTTCTTCTCCAACAGCAGAAAATAATGCCTGACTAATAATAAATTCTCTGATTTTCTTATTATGCTTAGTTAGATTAATTCTAAAAGCATAATTTAAGAGCTCATTTAGAAATTCCCCTTTTAAAGTTTCTAATTGTTTTTTTGTTAACTTCTTTTTCCCCTTTAAAGATACTTGTATCTTTTTAGAAGATTTATTATCTAAAAATAAATAAGCTTTATCAAGAAAAACATAAGAAGCCCCATAAATTGCCTCTATGGGGTAATCTTTGATATCTAAAATAAATTTTATTTCATTATTTTTTATTTTTGCTTGATCCATCTTATTTTTACATGCCTCCAATTATACGTTTAACTGAAAAAGCTGTTTTATCTTCTGGCTGAGTTTGATTATAAATGGCGGAAATTGAAATATCGTTTCCTTCTACTAAGTCAGTTAAATTTATATTTGTTTCGTTAAGAACTTCCATTTCAGCTGAAAAAGTCATTTCTGAAAAAATCGTTCCTTCAGTTAATTTAACTATCTCTTCTTTGTCTTCAACTCGAATATACATAAAATCATCTTCTACTTTTTGTAAAATACCATCAATAATAAGATTGGCTAATTCTTGATTATCTAATACTTCTTCTTCACCA
The DNA here is from genome assembly GCA_964649795.1 of uncultured Candidatus Saccharibacteria bacterium. Classification (GTDB taxonomy): domain Bacteria; phylum Patescibacteriota; class Minisyncoccia; order Portnoybacterales; family UBA2143; genus JABMPX01. Next base: position 2,703 of record CAZYQY010000025.1, on the reverse strand, counting down.
GTTTGTTCTTCTTCTTGACTAGTTTGTTCTTCTGAACTTTTATTCTCTACTGGCTTTTGGTAAATAAAATAATAATAATTAGCAGCTGCTATTATTAAAATTAAAATTATCAGGCCGATTGAAATAAATATTTTTTTGCTCATAATTTTAATCCTCCTTTCTTATTTAATTATATTCTATTTAAAAACATTGTCAAATAATCTATTAATTGACTGCCATAAAGTAAAGCAAAAACTGTATTGGCTGATAAAAAAGGACCAAATGGAATTTGCGATTTAAGGCCTTTTTTATGAAGCGCAATCAACCCTATACCAACAATAGCTCCAGAAAAAAAAGATAAGAATAAGGCTAACAAAATATTAGGCCAGCCAAGGATTAAACCCATTAAAAAAGCTAATTTTACATCTCCCAGACCCATGCCCTTGCCCTTGGTAATAAAAACCAAAAATAAGAAAAAGCCAGAAGCAATAAAAGCTGATAATAAATAATTGAATAGTGGATTATGAATAATGAATAATGAATAGAGCAAAGAAATAGCAATAGCTGGATAGACTATTTTATCCGGGATAATATAGTGCTTTAAATCATAAACAAAAATAATTATTAAAATCGAGACAATAAACCAGAAGTAAATTAAGTTTATAAAATTAAAAATTAGAAATTGTTTAAAAATTAATAGAAATAAACACGCAGTGGTTATTTCTATAATTGGGTATTGCCAGGAAATCTTTTTGTTGCAATAACGGCATTTGCCTTTTTGCATTAAAAAACTTAAGACAGGAATTAAATCATACCATTTTAAAACAGCCCTGCATTTAGGACAATAAGAACGGCCAATAAAAATTGATTCTTTGGTTTTTAATCGGCAAATAACAACATTGAGAAAACTGCCAATGCAAAGGCCAAAGATAAAAATTAAAACATATATCATAAATAAGAAACAACCTGACAATCCTAAGCTTAGCAGTAAAATATGAATCTGCTAAGCTTTCCGATTATCAGGTTGCTTAATAAACAATTAAGGCTGGATACAATAGACCGGATCAACACAATTTAATCCATTAACAGTGCCGTCAACATCATCATCAAAAGCGCTATGGCTTGTATTTTCTAAAGTTGCTCCTAAAATATAATTTGTCGCGCCATTAGCTGTTGTTCCATTCGGATGATAATAATAAGTATTGCTGCTTGGATCTACTGGCACAGACGTCATATAAACTGGTGCTGCTTCTAATTCCGTGTCTAATACAGCCCAGTCATCATCGCTGGCAACTGTATCAGAAGGATAGCCGCTTTCATCGTCATAATACATTTCTAGAGCCAAAGCAACCTGCCTTAAATCGCTAATCCTGCGGACATCGCGCGATTTCTCTCTTGCAGTATTCAAAGAAACCAAAACAATAGTTGCTAGAATCCCAATAATAGCGATTACAACCAAAAGTTCTATTAAAGTAAAACCTTTTTCACCTTTTCTTGCGCTAAAAATCTTTAACATTTTTTTCACCCCCTTTCGCATTTTATAGTTTTATAATAATTCACATTTTTATCTTCGACCTTTGCCAATGTGATTAAAAACTACCCGTTAAATTATAGATAGGCATAAAAACAGCCATAACTAAAATACCAATGCCAATACCCAAAACAACAATTAAAACAGGTTCAATTAACTGGCTTAAATTATCAATCACATTATCTACTTCTTTATTGTAAAAATTGCTTAATTTTCCCAAAAGAACATCCAGCTTGCCTGTTTTTTCTCCTGTTTTAACCATTTGGCAAAATAAAGGAGGAAATTCGTCATATTTTTCAAGAACAGAACTAATATTTTTACCAGTTTTGACTTTTTTCTCTGCTTCAAAAAGAATCCTCTGAAAAACAGTATTGTTAACCACTTTTCCAGCAATACTTAAACTCTGGATAATTGAAACTCCGCCTTTTGTTAAAGCGCTTAAATTATTAGACAGGCGCGCTAAATATGTTTTTTGCAGAATTTTGCCAAATACAGGCATTTTTAACTTAAATCTGTCCCAATAATCTTTTCCTTTTTCTGTCTTTTTGTATTTAGAAAAAGAGAAAAAACCGACGATTAAAAATAACAGGATTCCCCACCAATAAATTCTAATAAATCCGCTCACAGCAATAATTAATTTAGTTGTCCAAGGCAATTCCTGGCTGCTTTCAATTAAAATAGAGGTTAAATTAGGAATAACCATGATCATAATCAAAACGCCCACTATTAGAAAAACGCTTAAAATAAAAGCTGGGTAAGCCATTGCCCCTCTTATTTTAGAAACAAGATAATATTCTTTTTCCAAATATTCAGCTAAATAATTCAGAGATTCTCGAAGTCGACCGCTTACTTCACCTGATTTAATTAGATTTATAGAAAAATTAGAAAATATTTTAGGATATTTGGCCATAGCTTGAGAAAGAGACATCCCCCCATTAACATTATTAGCTATTTCAAAAATAATTTCTTCAAAATAAGGGCTTTTTACCTGCTGTCCCAAAGATTTTAAAGCCTGAACCAAAGGAATATTTGCTTCAACTAAAATAGATAGCTGTCGAAAGAAAACAAAAATTTCTTTTCGCTTAACATGTTTAAAAATCACCATATCATTTGCCAAAAAAGAAATCTTTTGATCTGACTGAAGCTTTATGATTATCAAGTCATTTTTTTGCAGAGTTTTTATAGCTGTTTCC
>CAZYQY010000024.1:0-3919 GCA_964649795.1 uncultured Candidatus Saccharibacteria bacterium | reverse complement strand
GAGCATAGAAAGGTATAATAATACATAGTAGGGCATAGTAGAGTATAAAAGTAACCGTTTATTTACGCAGTTATTTTTAATAGACGGCGTGGACATTAGAATTTTTTGGTGATATTATACAAATAGTACGTTAATTAAATAAAAGGAGGATTAAAACATGAGAGAAGAAAAAGAATTAACTCATGCCACGGTTTGTTTTCTTAATAAGGAAAATAAAATACTTCTTGGGATTAAAGGAAGACATATAGGAGAAGGTTATTGGAATGGTTATGGAGGTGGAATTGATCCAGGAGAAAAACCGAGAGAAGCTGCCGTGAGAGAACTTAAAGAAGAGACAGGAGGAGTAATTGCTTTACCAGATCAACTTGAAAAGATAGCTGAAATTGATTTCCACAACACAAAAAGCAATAGAGAAATTTTTGTCTGCAAAGTTCATTTTTATTTAGTTAAACAATGGCAAGGCGAATCTCAAGAGACAGAAGAGATGTTAAAACCAACATGGTTTGACATAAAGAAGCTGCCTCTAGATGAGATGATGCCAGCTGATAAAAAATGGCTACCTGTTGCTTTGAGTGGCAAGAAAGTAAAGGCTCAACCAAAACTTGGACCGTTTCAAAAAGAATTATTAGAAGATTTCGAAATAGAAGAAGTTGATTCTTTTAATGACGATTAAGGGTCCGTTTTATAAAAAAGCGGACTTTTAAAATTCAATAAAGGGGATTTATCGAAATACCAAGTTCTAACTTTGTTCCACGCTCGGAGCCAGACAAAAATCGCTTTTTCGGCGATTTTTTGGTATAATTGATATGTAAAAATTAATTGATAAATATATGTTTAAATGGGTAAACGCAAGATTAAAATTATTTATTTGGCTAGATGCAAAGTTTATGATTTTGATTGGGATGCTCCTTGGTTTATGTTTAGCAATTTGGTTTCCTAAATTGACCGATATAAACTTTTGGTGGTTTCTATCTCCAGCAATTTTAATTTATCTCAGACTATTTTACGTAATGGTTTTTAAGAAAGTAAAATAAAAAAGGTTCTAACAAGGTCCGTCCCTCGGAGCAGCGATTTTTGAACTCAAATTTAATACCCCAAGCATGATGGTTAAAACTTTTAATCGCCAACAAGGTGGTTTTTTGGTATAATAAATATATGATAAAAGGAATGAAAATTTTAAAACTAATAATTTCTATTTTAGCTTGTCAGGGGGCAGGAGTTCTTGGATCACTATTTACTTCGCCTGCAATTTCAACCTGGTATAGTATGATCCAAAAACCAAGTTTTAATCCACCTAGCTGGATTTTTGCTCCGGTCTGGATATTGCTTTTTCTATTGATGGGAATTTCTCTTTATTTAGTGTGGAGCAAGGGGCTTGATTATAAAGGGGCAAGAGTAGCTATTTATATATTTTTCGTTCAGCTCGTATTAAACATTCTTTGGTCAATTCTCTTTTTTGCTTTGCAATCTCCACTTTTTGCTTTTATAGAAATAATTATCCTATGGCTGGCGATTTTAATGACGATTATAAGTTTTTACAGAGTTTCAAAAATCGCTGCTTATTTTTTGTTACCTTATATTCTTTGGGTAAGTTTCGCTTCAATATTAAATTTTTCAATACTAATTATTAATTAAGCATCTTGGTGTCTTAACAAACAGGTTCTAACAAAGTCCGTCCCCCGGAGCAAATGTCTAGAAACGGCTTAGCAAAGCCGTTTTTGGTTTATTTACTTATCCACTATTATTAATCTCTGCAAAATAGTAAAATTAAAATATGAAAAAATTAAACAATCTGATAAGGTGGGGAATTATCGGAGGATTTCTCGGAGGATTAATTGCCGTAATTGGTTTTTGGATATTATCACCTCCAACAAATTCGGTGATTTTCTTTGTGATACTTAGAGTCATGATAGGGGCAATAGTCGCAATGATAATGGGGCCCATATTGGTTAAGAATAAATCTAAATAATAGCCAATAATCGTCTGGTTTGACTCAATACTAACTCTGGAACAGGCAGTGCTTTAGCCCAATTAAAAGTTCGAAAGCTGTCCTGCCAAGCGAGCCCTCATAACCGTCTTTATTTAGGCGATTTTTTGTTTATGTGTTACGATTAGAAAATGAAGAAAAGTAGAATTTTATACTTTATATTTGCAATATTAATCGGTGTGCTTATGTTTGTATACGCTGGAATTGATGATAGTCCTGGAGGGCAAATGATAGGACTTATAGTAGTTATTATTGGTATTACTGGAGTGATAAAATGGTTTAAGGGAAGAAGACAGGATTAGGATATGGTTGATAAGTCTTAAAACAGGTTCTAACATTGTCCAGCCAAGGGAGCAAATCAGAACAGTTACCAGCCAAAAGCACCTTATCAAACGGTGTTTTTAGCTTATTATGTAGTATTGCAAAAATCGCCAAGAAGGCGGTTTTTTGTTAGAGTAGAATTATGATAAAAAAAGATAAAGCTATTATAGCTTTCTTGGCGGGAGTGAATGGGGCATTATTTCTCGTTATATTTGCCTTGTTGGTTGATATCCCAATCCCAGAACCAGATAATTTATTAATTTTAATTCCGTATCTTATCATTACTGTTGGCTTTGTAGAGGAGGGCATAAAGTTTTTATTAGTTTCCAGATGGGGCAAGTTTCCTTATTATTGTATCTTCTTGGGTTTAGGTTACGCACTTTTTGAAATGTTGTTTACAGATATATTAATGGTTATTGGTATAAGGGGATTTGCGGGTCTTGTGGATTTTGGTTTTTGGTACAGGCATAGCTTTGGATTTGTTATACAAATTATTTTAACTATGACCATCGCTTATTTTATCAAGAAAAACAAACCCGTCTTGGGATTAACAACTACAACTTTAATACACGCAGGTATTGATATATTGCTGTTTATATAAAAGACTTAATTCTTTTAGTTCTTGTTTCATTTTACTCCAATTAACGGTTCTAAACGCGTCCAATACGCGGAGCTAGGGTCTAGAAACGGCTTTGTTAAGCTGTTTTTAGCTATTGGTCGTTGACAGAATGATATGCTATGTTATGCTATCTTTAAGCTTTAGAACGTATAAGAATCTTAAATGTGGAGGATATAGAATATGAAATGGGTAGCTATCAGCGGGAGCTGGCGAAAGACTAACAAGGAGGTTGAAAACGATGTTCGCCAAGCTGTCCGAGAAATAATTAGTCGAGGCGATGGTATTGTAACGGGCGGAGCCTTGAATGTAGACTATTTTGCTACAGACGAGGCCTTGAAAGTTAATCCAGAAGCAACGCAAATAAAGGTTTGTCTACCTGTTACCTTAGAGCTTTACTCGGCTCACTATCGGAAGAGAGCGAATGAGGGTGTAATCACTCACCAGCAGGCAGAGGAATTAATCGTCCAGCTGACAGCTTTGGAAAAAGCCAACCCTTTGGCTCTTATCGAAAACAAAAAGAATACAGTCGTTGATAAAGACACCTATTACGAACGAAATACAAAAGTAATGGATTTATCAGACGAGCTGTATGCTTTTCAAGTTAATGATAGCGAGGGTGTACAAGACACAGCAGATAAGGCAGAAAGTTATGGCAAGCTCGTTAAATTGAAAAAGTATACGTTTTAATCATTAGCAACATCATAAAGTCGGGAGCAAATTATTAAGTTGATTTGCTCCTTTCCTATTTATAAAATAGGTTCTAATGTTGTTTAGCCAACGAAATCAACTTATTTTGCTAAATCAGGAATATAAATCTCTCCAGCTTCCATTATATTGGTTCTAACGTTGTCCACGATGTGGAGCCAGGTTGGATAGTGCAAACTTTTTGTTTTGAGAAAGCCGTTGGCTTTCTTTTTGTTTGATGCAGACTAAGAAGTATTGACTAAGCGATCAATTTCTTTATAATAAGAATAGTTCATTTTGGCAGAAAC
>CAZYQY010000023.1:4277-5592 GCA_964649795.1 uncultured Candidatus Saccharibacteria bacterium | reverse complement strand
TTAATGTCTACAAAAATTTTAAATTTCCTTTTACTTTTTTTAAAGAATTATAGTTCTTTCTTTTTAAAATCTTACCTAATTCTCTATCTATCCTTCTAAAACATACTGGACCTTCTTTTTCAAAAATCGTAGCTACTTGAACAGCATCTGCTCCAGCAAGCAAAAATTCAAAAGCATCCAATCCTGATTTTATTCCTCCGACGCCAATAATAGAGACCTTGTTTTTTAAAAGTTCGTAAAAAGCCCTAATATTCCCCAGAGCTATTGGTTTTATATAATCTCCGCAGAGACCTCCAAATCCCTTATTTGATTTTATTATCGTTGTTTCTTTTTTAGGGTTAATAATCAAAGTATTCCCTATTGAATTTATACAAGTGATAAAAGAAACATTATGTTTTTTTATTAATTCTGCCATTTGTTTTTGATGACTAAAATCAAAATAAGGTGGAAGCTTTAGCCCAATTGGTTTTTTGCCTAAATTAGAAATCTTTTTCAGGATTTTCTCTACTTGTTTAAAATTATATCCAATTTGCGACTTCCCTTCTATATTCGGACAAGATAAATTTATCTCTATTAAATCAACTTTGCTCTTTTGAAAAGCTGAAGTTATTTTTATATAATCCTTATCGCAAAAACCTGCAACACTGGCAATTATTGGTTTATTATATTTTTTTAATTCAGAAGCAAACTCTATATATTTTTGATAACCTAAATTAGGTAATCCCATACTTTGAATAGACCCTAACGGTAATCGTTTGTATCTTGGACTTGGATTGCCTTTTCTTGGTTTAATCGTACATGATTTCATCATAATTGCAGATGAATCTGATTTAGCAATAATTTCTAATTCTTTAAGTGTTGAATCATTTGGACCAGAAGCATTGAAAATGTATGAATCTAATTCTATTTTAGATATTTTAGTTTTAAACATTAGTATAATTATAGCAAACTTAAATATCCATTGCCAATAAAAAATAACCGCATAAAATAACGGTTATTTTATCAGCAGGCGCGGCAGGACTCGAACCCGCGACCTTCGGTTTTGGAGACCGACGCTCTAACCAGCTGAGCTACGCGCCCTTATTTCTTCATCTCTTTATGTAATGTATGCTTTTTGCACCACTTACAATATTTCTTCAGTTCTAATTTCTTCTGAATTGTTTTTTTATTTTTGCTAGACCAGTAATTAATTCTTTTGCACTGGCTGCATTGTAATTTTATTAAAAAATCTTGTGACATGAGCCCACGCGCAGAATCGAACTGCGGGCCTCGATCTTACCAAGATCGCGCTCTAACCAACTGAGCTACGTGGGCG
>CAZYQY010000023.1:0-4177 GCA_964649795.1 uncultured Candidatus Saccharibacteria bacterium | reverse complement strand
CTGCGGGCCTCGATCTTACCAAGATCGCGCTCTAACCAACTGAGCTACGTGGGCGTTATGTGGGTAGGGAGGGATTCGAACCCCCGTAGTCCGAAGACGTCAGATTTACAGTCTGATGCATTTGACCGCTCTGCCACCTACCCTGGAGCCGAGGAGAGGAGTCGAACCCCCAACCTACGGTTTACAAAACCGTTGCTCTGCCATTGAGCTACCTCGGCTAACTACCTTATATCCATTTTATCCAATTCTTTTAAAATCTCTTTTACTTTCTTGTCTTTTGAGCCGAGCTTAACTGACATTTCCAATGAATTCTTAGCATCGGAATAATTATGCTGTTTCCAATAAAGAAGTCCTAAAAATTTATAAGCAGTGATGTTTTTAGGATCTTCAATGATTAAATTAATCCATTTTTGTTCTTCTTTGATCGGCTTTTCTAATTCGCTGATTGGAAGATCATCTTCTTCCTGCTCTATTTGATTCTCAACTTTTTTCTTATTTATTTCAATAGAAACCTCTTTATTTGTTTTAGCTGACAAACTCTTTTCTACTTTATTTCTTTTTATATCTCTTTGTTTAATCCATTCTCTTGATTTCTGCGACATTATCTGCGAATGGCCTCTTAACCAATTGATCCATTTGCCTAACAGATTTTCTATTTTTAAAAATATTATTTTAACGCGCCATAAAAATTTTTCTAAGGAAACCATTAGATTAAGCCAATGCTGCTTATAATTAACTTCGCGCATTCTTTGAGCAATCCCCTTTTTTCTAGACAAGATAATTATTTCTTCTTCTGACAAATTAGCTAATATGGCAACCTTGCGGAAAACAATAATTACCAAACCGATTAGAGAAAAAGCAATCAGAGAATATAGAATAAAATTTAACATATTTTTTAAATTTCAATTCTAACAAATTTGCCTATTTTAATATTTTCTCCTGTCTTTCCAATAAACTCACTGATTAAATCCTGAATTGTTCTTTGTTCGTCTTTAATAAATGGCTGAGATAAAAGCTCTTCTGAATCTTTTGGATTTATAGCAGCAATATGCATAGCCAGATCATGAGCTAGTTCTTTAAATTCTTTGTTCCTGGCAACAAAATCAGTTTCGCAATTTAGTTCTAAAATAACCCCTACTTTGCAATTGTTATGAATATATGCCTCAACTAATCCTTGATTAGCTTCTCTCCCTGATCTTTTAACTGCCTTTTCAGCGCCTTTTTTTTCTAAAATTTTCATAGCTTTTTTTTCATCTCCTTGAGTTTCTTCTAATGCTATTTTACATTCCATTATTGAGAACCCGGTTTTTTCACGAAATTGTTTAATTTGTTCTGCTGATATCATAAATTTGAAAATTATTTTAAAACTTTGACTATTGTTTCTAAAATTAATTTTAAAGATGAGATTGCATCGTCATTAGCAGGAATTGGATAATTAACAATTGTTGGATCAGCATTTGTATCGCATAATCCAACAATAGGAATATTTTTCATCCTAGCTTCTTTTATTGCAAGCTTTTCGTTGTGAGAATCAATTACAAGCAAAGCATCTGGGAGCTTTGTCATTTTTTTAATACCACCGAATTGTTTCTCTAATTTTTGCAATTCAACATCAAATTCATGCTGTTCTTTTTTTGTATATTTCTTTAACTCATTAGTTTCCTTTTTTTTCTCTAAATCTTGAAAATGTTCCAAGCGCTTAGAAATAATTTTAAAATTAGTTAAGGTTCCGCCAATCCATCTTTTATCCACATAAGGCATTTTGCATTCTTCAGCTGATTCGCGGGTAATTTCACTAGCCGCTATTTTAGTTCCGACAAAAAGAATAATTTCTTTTTTCTCTTTAATCTTTTGAATAAATTCCAAGGCCTTTTTAAATTCCTCTCGCGATTTTTCCAAATCAATAATATGCACATTATTTCTAACAGTAAAAATGTATGGCTTCATTTTTGCGTTCCATCTGGATGATTTATGCCCAAAATGGACCCCTAGTTTTAACATTTCTCCTGTACTGGGAAGTATTTTCTCTATATCTTTATTATCTTTATTTTTTTTCTTAGTTGTCTTCTTAGTCGTGGTTTTTGCTTTTTTATTTATCATGTTGCTATTAGTATAACAAAAATAAAAAATTTAGCAATATCTTGCCATTTTTTATTTAATTTGCTATGATAAAAACTATGAAGAAAGATATTCATCCTAAATATTATCCTAAAGCTAAGATTAAATGCGCATGCGGGGCTATTTTTGAAATTGGTTCAACCAAGCCTGAATTAGAAACAGAAATCTGTTCTGCTTGCCATCCTTTTTATACTGGCAAAGAAAAAATTATTGAGACCGGCCAGGTAGAAAAATTCAAAAAAAGAATGGCAAAAAGAAGTTCTGCTTTGGGATTAAAGATGAAGAAAGGCAAAGATGAGTAAAGGAGTTATAATAGAGATTAGAGCCGGCGCTGGCGGAGAAGAAGCAGCTCTTTTCGCAGCTGATCTTTTTCGAATGTACTCACGTTTTGCTGAAAAGCAAGGTTGGTCAAAAAGCTTAATTAATAGCCATACTACTGGACTAAATGGTTATAAGGAAGTTATTTTTGAAATAAAAGGTGAAGATGTCTATGAAAAATTAAAATATGAAGCAGGAGTTCATCGAGTTCAGAGAATCCCTACTACGGAAAAATCAGGACGCGTTCATACTTCTACTGTTTCAGTAGCTATTTTACTGGAAGCCAGTGAAACAGAAATTCATATTAATTCCAATGACATTAGAACTGATGTTTTACGCGCTTCTGGACCAGGCGGACAAAATGTTAATAAAATTGAATCAGCTGTTAGAGTTACTCATTTACCCACTGGATTAGTTGTTAGCTGTCAGGATGGAAGATCTCAACAGCATAACAAAGAGAAAGCCATGCAAGTTTTAAGAGCCCGCCTTTTAGCTAAAAAAAGAGCTGAGGATTTGTCTGAACGAGGAGACGAAAGGCGCGAACAAATAGGCACAGCTGACCGTTCTGAAAAAATCCGCACCTATAATTTCCCTCAAAACAGAATCACTGACCATCGTATAAAAAAATCATGGCATAATCTTGATAAAATTATTGATGGCGACTTAAATCAAATTATAAAAACTTATGAAAAAAAGAATATTTAGTGGAATAAGACCAACTGGTTCAATTCATATTGGAAACTATTTAGGAGCAACTAAAAACTGGGTAGAATTACAAAATCAATATGATTCTATTTTTTGTATCGTCGACTTACATGCTTTGACTACTCCTGAATCAGCCATAAAATTACAAGAAAAAATATTTGATTCAGCCACTACTCTTTTAGCAGCTGGGCTTGATCCTAAAAAATGCCTTATTTTTACTCAATCTCACATCCCAGAACACAGTGAATTAGCCTGGATTTTGAATACAATTGTTAAAGTGCCGGAATTAGAGCGAATGACGCAATTTAAAGAAAAATCAAAAGAGCATCGTTCTAATCTAAATGCTGGACTTCTGGGTTATCCCGTATTAATGGCCGCTGACATTCTTCTCTACCAAACAAATGTTGTCCCAGTGGGTGAAGACCAAAGACAGCATGTTGAATTAAGCAGAATTTTAGCTCGCAGGTTTAATCAAATTTACGGAAAAATTTTTACTGTTCCTCAAGTAATAATCAAAAAAGAAACAGCTAAAATTATGGCGCTTAATAATCCTTTAAAAAAGATGGACAAGAGCGCTCTTAATCCACATAGCTATATAGCTATGTCTGATTCGCCTGCTCAAATCCGTCAAAAAATCAAAAAAGCAGTTACTGATTCAGGCAAAGAGATAGAATATTCTCCTAAAAAACCAGCTATTGTTAATTTAATAAATATTTACCAAGCTTTTTCCAACTTTTCTGTGAAAGAGATTGAGGAAAAATATACAAATAAGGGCTATGCTCAATTTAAAGATGATTTAGCAGAAATAATTATTAAAGGGCTAAGAGGATTTCAAGAAAGAAAAAAGGCCTTAGAAAAAAAGCCAGCTTATATTAAGAAAATTTTAGATGATGGGGCTAAAAAAGCCCGGCCAATGGCTCAAAAAACTCTTAAACAAGTCAAAGAGAAAATAGGTTTATTGTAATTAATACAAGCAATACAAGGCCGTGCCTGAAAACATACAATCTTTGCAAAGGTTGTATGTTTTCAGGCACGG
>CAZYQY010000022.1:0-5680 GCA_964649795.1 uncultured Candidatus Saccharibacteria bacterium | reverse complement strand
CCTATTTTGGAAAAAAGAGGAATAGTTGCTAAATAAGGCAAAAGAAATTGGTCAGCTAAAATACCACCTAAACCCCCAATTATTAAAATAAGAAAAAAATTCAGAGTCCTTTTTTTTATTTTAGACATAAAATCACCAGCTTAATTCTACTTTTCTGCTAGCATCCATAAATTGGCCAATAGAAGTAATTGTATCTGATCCATTGTAAGTAGTGGCATATTCAGCTCCATTAGTAAAAGTTTCAGCATAAGGACAAACAGCTACTCCGTTTTTTCTGACTTCATACAAGCATCTTTCCGCGCCAGCATCAGCTGCATAAAAAGCTACCACTGATTGACCTGTTTGTCCAGACATTTTTATCTGCTGGATAATCAAAGTGGAGATTCCTAATCCAATAACTGAAATCATGCTTAGGATTAAGATGCTTAAAAGTATTGAAGTGGCTCCTTTTTGAGATTTTTTTAACATTTTAGTAAATTCTTGGCGCAATAGTATTTTGCAAGTAAATTCTTGCCTGTTCTTCTGATTTTACGCCTTGTGATTCTATTTTCATAGCAATGGTTACAATTGCCCAATTAGGAGAAGTACCTTTGGTGATATAGAAACTGCCTGTTAAGTAAAATGAATCAGTTAAATTTAAATCCTGCCAAACTCCTGCATCTACGCGACGCTGCAGCTTATTAGAAACAAATTGATAATCAATACTTTCTCCGTCAGGGTTAGTAATATTTATAATACTCAATCCATTTCCAGCTAATGAATTAATAGCACTCATTCTAATTTCTTTACCCATTGTTTCTATAGCATAGCGACTGGTTTCCTGGACATTTTGCAAGGCAAATACCTGACGCTGTGTTTTAATAACTGAAACAGATATAGTTGTCATAACCGAAGCAATCATGCTAAAAGCGAACAAGGCAACAAGTAATTCAATTAGAGTAAATCCTTTATTTTTTTTCATATTTATTTCCAATTCCATAACCTGTCTTCAACAATTAAAACATGTTGACCGCCTTTTAATAGCCATTTAATTTCAACAACTACTTTTACCTGATCATCTGAAAGACCGTCTGGATTTTTAGTTAAACTTACTTTACGATAAAAAATGCTATTAGTTCCAGAATCATATTGATAAAGCCCGCTTGTTGTATCAAGATTTAACGGCGTTTCAGAAAAAGGCATTAAAGAAGAGCTGTCATATTGAATCCTATAATCTCCACTAACAACATTGCTGTGCCAATTACCCCAATTAGACTCATCATCTTCATTAAGTTTTCGTATGCCTTTAACTACCTCGACTCCTTCTTGGGCTAATCCAGAAGCAATTAATCGCGCTTTGCTTAAAGCAGCTCCTTTTAATGAAGTGTTTGCTAATCCTAAAATTCCCATTAAGCCAACAGAGATAATAAATATTGACACAATTATGCCAATCAAACTGAACCCTTTGTCTTTGCTTTTGATTTTAAACATTTTAATTTCCTTGAATTAATCCGGCTGTGGTTACTGTTATTATTTTAGTTAGAGAAGTATCCTCTCTGCCTAAAGTAACTGTTCCTGATACGCCAACCGTGTCCTTGCCATTAATATAAGTAGTTGGATTAGGCGGTTTGAAAAATATATCTAATTTAGGAGGCAAAGGTGTAATATCTTCAAATACAATTCCTTGGGTTAGATTAATAGTCTCAATAATTTCATCACTAGCATCATATTTATTATTAGTATTCCCACAATTAGCAGGCACCTTATCTCCATAAATAATATAAAGATTATCATTTTTATCAACAAAAATTCCGTATCCACAGTATTGTCCCTCAATGTCAACACCGCTCATAGCCATATTCTGGACTTTTCTTAAACTAGCCATTAATCGCTGGCTATCCTGTGAAAGAACGTATCTTTTTTGGCCATTATGATATCCTGCTAAGCTTAAAGCAGCAAGCAAACTAATAACAAACATTACCACCAATAATTCAACCATAGTAAATCCAAATTGCCGGTTAATATGCGCTTGTTTCTTTTTAATTCTTAGCATTTTTTAATTATACCACTAAAATTAAAAAATAAAAATCCACTTTATTTATTTTTAATTTTTATTGGCAACTCAAAATAAAAAGTGCTGCCTTTATTTTTGCCCTCTGATTCAACCCATATTCTACCTTGATGGGCATTGATTAACTTAGCGGCTAAGTATAGTCCTAATCCAACTCCTTCAGTGTGTATTTTACCAACTTCCTTACCTCTTGAAAACTTCTCAAAAAAGTAATGTTTTATCTTAATTTACAAAATCTTATTATTTTGTTATAGTAAAGTAAGTATAACAATAATAAAATTTTAGGACAAGTTTCAATAATTAATATCTAATCTATGCCTGATAGCCTTGACAAAAACAAAAAAATACGCTACACTAAATCCAGTACTATAAAAAATACCCAAACCAAAATAAAGGAGGTGACTGCAATGAAATACAAAACAGAAGTGTTAACAGGTATTCGACCAACTGGTGATTTAACTATAGCTAATTACCTTGGCGCAGTAGCGCCTATTATTGAACTTCAGAGACAAGGCATGTCTCCTGTAGTCTTTGTTGCTGATCTCCACGCAATCACGGACAACGAACCATCTAAAGTAAAGCAGTACCTCCATGGAGTTGTAGCTGACTATATCGCGCTCGGGGTAGATCCGCAAAAAGCGAAGATCTATCTCCAATCTGATATAGCTGGAGAGGTAACTACGTTTACTGTTCTTCTGGCACGGCTTATTTCTGTCGCAGAGCTTTTGAGAGTGCCAACTCTTAAAGACAAGCTCAAAGCAAAAGCTAACCCAGAGACAGCAAACGCTCTCGTCCTTCTCTATCCGGTACTTATGGCTGCTGATATTTTACTCAATAAAGCCAGAAAAGTACCTGTGGGCGAAGATCAACTTGCCCATTTAGAGGTAACCCGTTTGCTCGCACGAAGATTCAATAAAAGGTACGGAAACGTTCTCCCTGTTCCAGAAGTACTTCAAGTCAAATCGCTACGCCTTCTTTCTTTAAAAGGAGAGGGTAAAATGAGTAAGACTAATCCTGGAGGCGCCATTTTCTTAATAGATGATTCTAATACGGTTGCTAAAAAAATTAAGGCCGCCGAAACTGCTTTTGAGGGGGTAATGAATGAAAAACTGGAAAGTCATATTTTAATTGCTAAGGGATTAGCGAAAACCGGATTAGAACGCGATGAGGTTGACGTTATTGTCAAGGCACACAAAAGTGGCAAACCAGTAATGGGACAATTCAAACAACTGTTGACCCATATTGTTCAAAATTTCCTAAAAGAGTTTCAGGAAAAGAAGGCTAAGATTGTACAGGATTCGTCTTATATACCATCCGTACTTGAAGAAGGTTTGAAGATAGCCAAAGAAAACGCTATTGAAACTCTAGAGGAAGTCAAAAAAGCACTATACAACATTTAACCGGTTGGGGTTGCCAAAAAGGTGATCCCAACTTTTTTATTGTTAATGCCCTGCCATTATGAACATACAAAAAATTCCAAATGGATTAAAAAAATTAGCCCCATTTTTTCATGATATAGATTTGGGCAATGATTTTAATACCGCGCCAGAAATATACAGGATGCGCGATACAACCCAACTTTTCTTTCCGTCTTTATTAAAATTATTTGGTGGGAGCCTCAAAGGACTAAGAGTCTTAGATGTTGGCTGTAATTGCGGAGGCTTCTCTTTTGAAGTAAATAAATATACTCCAAAAGAAATAATAGGGATAGACGCTGATGAAAATAATATAAAACAAGCCAATGCGATAAAAAAATATCTAAAAACTCCGAATATAGAATTTCTACAGCTTAAGGTTGAGAAAATAGACAAGAAAGAACTAGGGGAATTCGATTTAACTATTCTTGCAGGAATACTCTATCACCTAGAAAATCCTATAGGTACAATGGCTAAAATTGCGGAGGTGACTAAATCTACTATTTTGGTTGATTCTCATGTCCACTACAGCATTGATTCAAACGAAGATATCCCTTCTTGGTGGATGCTTAATGATATGGACGAAAATGATTTCGAGGGTTTATTTGTAAATGACGAAGTACTATCAGCTAAAAAATACTTGGGTTTCGAGAAAAAGACGAACATAGATTACAGCAAACTAAAAAATCAATTTATACCTTCTCCCCACACAGAAAGAGATTTAGAATTTATCCAAAAACACATTCCTCATCCCTCTCAAAAAATTTCAGAAAAATACAAAGTTGGCAGTTCTAATAAGACTAATTTATCTCTGATTCCTAATAAGAAAGCACTTTATAAGCTAGTAAGATATTACGGTTTTGAGGATATCTTAGAAATAATACCGCATAGATTTTCAGACATCCCCTACAAAAGAAAATATCGTATTGGCTTTTTTGCCATGAGGCGCGACAAAAACGGTCCATTTTCTATCTCTGAATACCAAAGGTTATTTGAGCAAAAAATTAATCGGAAGGAATAATTGCTTTTTGGACTATTTGCTTTAATTCTTTTTCGCTCCTTTCTTGCAAAACATAAACTATGGGTCTATGCTTATCAGCGACAATTAAATATGGACTTGTTTCCATGACCAAATAATTAGTGGTATCTAAAGCTAATTTTTTTATTTCTCCAGCAGTTTTAAACACTCTTAATTTCTCTTGTTCGACAAAACTCATTGAACTCCTTTTGGCAAAGTTAGCTAACCTTCTAATTAATTGATTATGGGGATTTATTCGGGGGACAATAAAAGCATAGACCTTGAGAAAAAACTTTTCAGCCCAGAAAGGAATTATCGTCCTCGGCATAGTCCTTTTATCTTCTGGTAAAAGATTTTTTATCACTTCCCCAAATAATAATTCGCCGTTAGCAACATTTACTTCTACTGGTTTTTGCCTTGAGGGAAAATCCTTGATTACCTCAAGAATATAATAAATTATCTGGGCCAAGTCATCTACATCTATAATACTTACCTTAAAACCAAAAAGCCACTTATGGGAGAATCTTAATTTACTCCATAAATCAGGAGTGGCAGATTTCATTTTTTGCTCTCCTTTGCCTTTAATATAATTAGCTATAAAATGATAATCGCATAAATCACTTTCTTCTATTTTCTGCCTGGCAACTCTTTTTGCTCTTTCGTAAGGAGATAAATTCTTATCTTGTTTCTTTCCCGCAGTTGAACCCATATTACAAAAAATTACCTGTTTATTTCGAGACTTTAGATATTGAACTAGAGTAAAAATACTACTTAAAACATCGATATTTGATTCTGAAATCTCACGGGTTGATTCTGAGGTTTCGCCAACAAGATTAATTATCCTTAAAATTGACAAAATGGAAATGTCTAATTTACCAAACAATTCTAACCAATTATTTATTTGAGACCATTTCTTATCAACTAAAGCAACATCAAAGGCAAATAAAATAAGGCCATCTCCTATTGGTTTTTCTAAATTATGTTTATTAAATCCGTGAAGCAATAATTTTTCTTTTGCCCTATCATTATTATTCTCTCTTGTGGGAACGATTACATGCCAACCATTTTTTAAATATTCTTCCGCTACAGCCCTGCCAACAAATCCCGTGCCACCTAAAAGTAATAAAGTTTTAATTTCATTCATATTCTTGTTTAAATAATGAGTCTACTTTAAATTTGTATTTTGGATTTGTGGTA
>CAZYQY010000021.1:0-6726 GCA_964649795.1 uncultured Candidatus Saccharibacteria bacterium | reverse complement strand
GTTACTTTTATACTCTACTATGCCCTACTATGTATTATTATACCTTTCTATGCTCTGCGGGCAGGACTCGAACCTTTCAAATCAAGGCCCCATAAGGGTTTTTCGGGGTAGTAAAAGGAATGATTCTGACGGGAATGGGTCGCTAAAATAAAACTTAAATGAGACACTTTGAGACACAATTTGCGTACTTTCAAGTGTCTCAAATAAGACAGTAACATGTCTTGTTATTTCTATCATTGACTTTTACAACCATTAGATATTAATATTAACAAAAGAAGATAAAAGGGCTCTTTAAAAAAACAATTAATAGATAAGAAATAATATTTTCTAACAATTCAACTCAAGGAGGATTTCAGCGTGGAAAAGAAAAAAGTAATTGATGCGGTCATAAAGATTTTTAAAGAAAAAATTGATAGTCTTAGTTCTTCATTAAAAGATACCAAGAGTAGAGCACGAGACGCTCCGGGACATAATGTTTCTCATTCTGATACATCCAAATTCCAACTCAGCAATTTGGCTCTCGGAATCGAAAAACAGGTACTGGAATATAACCAAATTCTAGGACAGTTAAAAGATTTGTCCTTAAAACTCTCCAATAAAATATCTATTGGTTCATTATTTACTCTTTATGGTATCGAAAATAACGAAGAAAAAACATTTATTATGTTATATCAAGGAGGAGGAGAAAGAATCATTATTGATAACGTTGAAATTACAACTTTATCTATTACAGCTCCAATTGCGCAAGCCTGCCTCGGCAAAGAGGTAAATGATGAAATAAAATACGGGGAGAATACATTCGAAGTCACCGAAATACAATAAAAACAAATATCGCAAATTATAAAAGCGCCTGAATAATAAGGCGCTTTTATCAACTAGAAATATTCACTACTTAAATTCAGAATTTTTCGGCTTGTCGAATTTACGTATCTTTGCGTCATAAGTTCTTTCTTCGCAATAACCCAACTTACGCTCCATAACATCTTCTAATTTGTCTTTTGTGTAATTGTCTTCCGCAACATTCGCTACCTTGGAAGCAAAAACTATAACATCGGCAACTTCTGCTAAAATCTCATCCCATTTCTTTTCTAAAACAGCCTTGGCTGTTTCTCCTACTTCTTCCATTAATTTTAACAAAGCTATCCTCATTTGTTCGTCTTTATTAAAAGTAATACCTTTCTTTTTACAAAAGTCTCTTTCCCACTTTTGAATTTCTTTGATAGTAATTTGTTTTTGAGTCATTTTTTTTATTTTTAATTAATTGCTAACTTATCATCATATTAGCACACTATGAATATTTTAGTCAATAACAAATGATAAAGGCGGACAAATATTGTCCGCCTTTCATTATATATCCTCCGTATGAAAACATTAATCAAAGTAAAGAAGAAATTTCGCGCATACCATAATTGCTTGGTTCAATAATCACGATATCAAAATTTCTTTCTTTAAAAATACCTTCAGCTTTTTCTATTGTACCGTCTGTTGTTCTGGTAAAGGCCACTAAACTCGGACCAGCTGAAGTCATCCAACCACCCTCAATATGACTTGCCTTCATCTGAAACAAAGTATCAGCCAATGCTGCTTGATAATACAGCATTTGCATAGCTTTACCGCCAAACAGAGTATAGTTATAAAAGGCATCTCCAACTTTTTTCCAGTCCCCCTGAACGGCAAATGGCATAATTTCAGTAACAATCCAGAGCGCTGATTTAGCGGCATTAATCCGTTCATTGTGCCTTTCCCAACTCATACAATTCACGTCGGTATCTGATTCTTCGGGACCGGCTACGTGGACTCTCGGAGTTCCTACTACAAACCGAACTTCTTTCGGTATTTCAACTCTAAATATCATCTCGCATTCAGATGAAGTGATGACGAAACCGCCATACTTGGCGGTGTTAAAAGATCCGCCCGTTGAAGCGCCGGGAAAGACTAAACCTTTTGCAGAATCGGCTTCTTCGACAAAGTTGTAAGCGACCAGTTTTCTCAATTCCCAAAAAGTAAAAGGTTCGCCGAGTAGTGTATTGACCGCTGTCGCTGTTAACTCTGACATCATTGCACTTGAACCAAATCCCACATGACGATAAGAATGAGCTACGGTCTCAATAGTAAATCCTCCTTTATAGTCCGTAACTTCTCTCATCATTTCTAGAATGTGTTTTACAATCAGCGGTCTTTCACTCTTAATACGATCTGTCTTCTGAGTTAAACTGGCCTTGACCTTAGTATAAGCATTTCCAGCAAAAGACATCTCGCCGGCCTTATAATCATTATTGCCGTCCGTGAATTTCAAGGCTGAATAATCAATCAATCCCACATCAATACGACACGGGCACTGAAGAATGATTTCTTCGCGATTTCCAATATTACATTTGGCGATTTTCTTCGGTTTGTAAAACATTGTTCCAGGGACACAGGGTTCAGGATTCCAAACTATCTTGTCATAATGACTTGCTTCTACTTCCATTTTCATGATTTATTATCCTCCTTTCAATCTTATTAATATCTCTTTTGCTATATCTTGCAAATCTTCCAAAGATCCTTTATTTTCAATCGTTATATCCGCCATCGCCAGAAGATGATCAACTAAACCAGTTTCTGATTTTTCATCTGCTATTACCCTTCTGAACGCGTTTTCATCAACGCTATCTCTCTGTTCCAATCTTCCTTGGCGCTCCTGTAATCTAGCGACTACCTTAATAACGACGGACTCCTGACATAATTCCAATATTCTCTTAACCTCGTCTGTCCTTCTTGGACCGTCCAATAACAAAAAGCCAGTCTCGTTTAAAACCTGAAGCATATAGGGGATTTGCCAATAAGGATCTTCTCCATATTTTTCACTTGCTATCTGATGAATAGTATCATGATTAATCGGAAGTCCCCTTTCGGTAATAATATCAATCATTAAACTACTCGAAACAAACCAATTGTCCGGCATATCAAGGAATTCAGATAAAGTACTTTTTCCCGCGCCAGATTCACCTATAAGTATAATAACTCTGGTCTTGCTGTTTAATTTTGACAAATCTCCATATATTTTCATGTCACCCCCCTTCTTCTACATATTTAAATGTTAATGTCCTTTGACTATACTTTAATAATAAAACACAGAAATGTCAATAGCAGTATGAATCTGTGAGTTATCTACTTACCCACTCTGGACTTTACCCGTTTATTCCGGCTTCCTTGTACTGTATGGAAAATCAAGCACCAATCAACCAAACAATTCCTGTCCGTTATTGCCTCTATGCTAGAAAATCAACTGAACAGGATGAGCTTCAAGCTCTTTCCATTGACTCTCAAATTAAAGAAATGCTGGATATCGCTAATTCTGAAAAGATAGAGGTAATAGAAATTAGAAAAGAAAGTCATTCTGCGAAAGATTCGGGCCAAAGGCCAGTTTTTAATCAATTAGTTATTGATATTAGAGAAGGCAAATTTAATGGTATTCTCTGCTGGGCCCCGGATCGTCTAAGCCGTAATGCCGGAGATTTAGGATCTATAGTAGATTTAATGGATCAAGGTAAGATATTAGAAATTAGGACTCATGGACAGAAATTTATTAACAGTCCAAATGAAAAATTTCTTTTAATGATTCTTTGTAGTCAGGCTAAACTTGAAAATGATCACAAAGGAGAAAATGTAAAACGAGGGCTTCGAGCTAAATGTGAACAAGGATTTAGGCCCGGAGCTTCGCCTTTGGGATATATCCATGATAAATACGCAGATAAAGGTAAGAGAAGAATATTCTTAGACCCCAAAAGATCTCCCTATATCAAAAAGATGTTTGAAAAAGTAGCTCATGAACAATGGAGTGGCCGAGACTTATTAAGATGGATTAAAACAGAAACAGATTTAAGGACTAGGAATAATAAGAATGTGTCTTTAAGTATGGTTTACAAGATTCTAAGTGAGCCATTCTATTATGGTGAATTTGAGTATCCAGTTGGAAGCGATAAATGGTACAAAGGAGCTTATGATCCGATTATCTCTAAAACTTTATTTCAAAAAGCAAGGACTCAATTAGATAGAGATAATATTCAAAGACATGAATGTAAAGAATTTGCTTTTACCAAACTAATGAAATGCGGATTATGCGGTTCTGGAATTTGCGCTGATGAGAAGTTCAAAAAACTGAACAATGGTTCAGTTAAAAGGTATGTTTACTATGGTTGTAGCCGATCAAGAAATCTGAATTGTAAATGCGGATATTTAAGAGAAGAACAACTAATCGAACAATTAAGTAAGATATTAGATAAAATAGACCTGGATGAATTAGGAATACAGAATCAGTTCAAAGAAGAATTTGAGAGGTATAGTAGGTTTAATAAAATCATATTAGGTATTGATGATAATAAGTTTGAGAAGCAAAAAGAAGTTAATCTTAGAAATTATGCTAAATATCTCTTGAAAGATGGTTCCCTGATCGAAAAAAGAAGCCTGCTTTCGTGTCTTAAAAGCAGACTAGTAATGAAGAATAAAGAAATTACTTTATGTCCTTGATTCTTTTTTTAGATATTTCAATATATTTTTTATCTTGCTCAATTCCAATCCAATCCCTCTCTAATTTTTTAGCCATCACAGCTGTCGTTCCACTTCCTAAAAATGGATCAAGTACAACATCGCCTTTATTAGAAGAAGCAATAATAATTCTCTTGAGCATTTCTTCTGGTTTTTGTGTTGGATGTAATGCTCGTCCATTTTTCCCTTTTATTCTCTCTTTGCCTTGTACTAATGGCAAAGACCAAACATCTCTCATCTGTTTTATTGATCCATCTTTTTGTTTTTCAGGATTTATTTTTTTTAATTCTTCATAATTGAAAATCCATTTTTTACCCTTCACTGCCCAAATAACAAATTCCGTAGAATGAGTAAATACACGCCTTGTCATATTCGGCATTGCATTTGCTTTATGCCAAGTAATAATGTTGTTAATTTTAAAACCCAATTGTTTCAAAACTATCATTACCTCTCCAATATTATGATAACTACAAGCAATGTAAATTGAACCTATATTCCGTAAGACTCTATGACATCCACCAATCCATTTTCTTGTAAACTGCATGTATTCCGGAGCTGTTATTTTGTCCCATTTTTCATTAACCATATACCAGTCTCCACCGGTTTTATTTCCTTTCCACTTTAGTCCATTGCCAGATAAATTATAAGGTGGATCAGCAAAAATAAGATCAATAGAATTTTCATCAACTTTTGCGTTAAGTATTTTTACACAATCTCCATTATAAATAATATTTTTTTTCATATCTCTATTTAAAAATTAATGCTTTTTTGCCACAAAGAAATGATGTTAGGAATATTTTGTAACCATTTATTTGAATCATTAAAAGAATTCGAAGAATCTAAAATTTCATCGTACAAACGAGAAATTTCACCATGTTTCAAAAATTTATTTTCTGTTTTTATTTTAACCAAAATTTTCAAAATCGAAACAAAATGACTTATTGATAATGGCACAATTTTCTGCTTCTCTCCCTCGTACTCATATTTTATTGCTGTCCAAAAAGTATTTATCGTATCCCTATGAAGTATTGGGGCTATGAATAAACAATAAGACGTCTTGTCTAAATGCTTGTTTTCAAAATCTCTCAAATGTCTCATTACTGGTTGCCCCTCGTTGTACCACTGATCCCGACTTTTTAACATTGTAACTTCACAAATAGCATTGAAGCTTTCATAAAAACATTCAATGTCCGGAGTATTTGCAGGAGCAGTAAAAGTTGGTTCGTTATCATCTCCAACAGGATAGTTTGGCTGTATTTTTAACGCATCGTTTAGAGCATGCAAACAAAGGGCAGATAATTTTTCAAGCAATATTGGTCGATCGTCAAAGTCAAAAATATTTTCGAGATCTTTAATATAAGATCTGATTTGTTTTGTACCTTGAGATTTCTTATGATCTTCTTCGTTTTGTAACAATCTTCTATATGATCGTAATTTTACAATATAATTTTTCAATTTATCATTTTGCATTTCCTGATAGTTCTCAATTCCCATGCTTTTTTTCTTTAAAATAGTTTCATGCGTTTTTATTTCATCAACAAGTTTTTCAATAATCTCAATATATTTTTCTTTTGTTTCCCAAGGAAGTTGAGGTTGTGAAATATCAGAAATGTAGTCCAGATATTTTTCTTTTGATTTGAAAGATTTTGATTGCGCATTATCAAAATTAAGTAAAGAATTGATTTCAACAGATCTTCTCGGTTCTAAATCAATATAAAAACCACCGCCACGAATATTAATATATCGTGTCAGACGAAAATATCGAATCGCATTATCTCCATAGTCTCGTAAATTATTTAAAAGACTAGAAATCTCCGCTTGATCTGTAGAATTAAGAAATTTACCTGCAAATTGTTTTTCATAGTTTTTTAAAATAACTCTTTGTTCTTGTTTGGTTTTTCCTGATAATTTAGTTCGCAAATCAATAATTTTCTCTGCATATGTATTAATATTTTGATAATGCACTAAAATTGGAACAAAAAGAGAAAACTCCTTTTTGCTAATTCCTTTTGGTTTGTTCCCGCGAGAAATTTCTTTTTGGTTAACTGTATTTATTAAATGCAATGTTCCGATAAAGGGTTTAATATCGTAATTTCCATTATCCGGATAATCCCGACTATCAGGATTGGGAATCTGCCATTTTAAGAAGCTTCTAAAAAATATTTCTCCGAGGTCAAAATCGTCTTTTAAAAATAATTT
>CAZYQY010000020.1:0-7157 GCA_964649795.1 uncultured Candidatus Saccharibacteria bacterium | reverse complement strand
TAAAGTGTCCAAATTGCAATATAAATCTAAAGAGAGATTAATATGTCAAGACCAACGATGCCTTAATCAAGGGGAAGGCCATAAAAATTATAAGTGTAGAGTAATGTCCGAAATTTCAAGACGGGGGATGAGCAAGGTTCAAAAGACCTGTCCGGGTTCAAATCCTGCCATCGGAGCCTAATTAAAATCATTAGCTAATTGCAGTAGATTATTGATTGAACTTAAATTTTCCCTAATTCTATTCCAATTTACGGTTCTAAATACGTCCTGTAGGGGGACGGTTAGAACTTTTATCGCCAAGAAGGCGGTTTTTTGGTAGAATATAACAAGAACATGAAAACAAAAATTTTAATTATTTTAATAATTCTGATTAGTTTTGGTGTAGGGCTGTGGCAGGGGAATAATATTTTAAATATACGTATCAATTTTCTATACCAAAGTCTACCTTTGAGCTATTTTATTTATTTAGCATTTCTTCTTGCTCTTTTTTTCTTTTTTTGGAAAAAATTGCATAAAAGCAAACCCTGGCTTTGGGGAACAGGAATTGGACTTTTTTTAATGATTATTTACTCCTTACCCTTAATAGCGGGAGCCAGGCTTGGCACTAGCTTGGGCTTTGCCTATCAGCTAATACCTTATTATGGGATTATTTGGATATTGATAGCTTTTGGAATACATTTTTTATGTTCCCTTCCTGGAATTTTATTATCAGGGTTGGGACCGCATTTATTTTTTAGAGGATTAAAAAAGAAAGAGAATATAATAAAAAGAATAATATTTATAGTTTCTGGATTATTGCTTATTCCGGTCTCTTTATTTTTGCTTCTTGCTGTAGGTTTAATTTACAGCGGCAGCTGAGGAGGTTAGAAGTTTAAATTTTTGGCTCTATGTTCAAAATTTTTAAGCCACAATCAGGTTTAGCGCTAATAATAATTGTTTTGCTTGTTATCGGAGCTTTTTTACTTGGAGCAGTAGTAAACATAAATCTACATCTGTCGGAGCCGGTCAGAAAAGGGCGCTGCGTCTTTGATACATTTAAAGGGAAATGTAAAATAACTTCTATATTCTTTTACGAACAAACATATAGATGGTATGGGTGTATGGTTGGGTATAGATTTACGCCAACCGAACCCCTGTCAAAAGAAGCAAAACATTTCAACCTAAACAAGGATATAAAAAGATACCCGGAGTGGCTCGGTTTAGAATGCTTAAAAGGCAAAGAAGGTCATGTTACAAAGGAGGATTTAGAAAAGTGTAACATTAAAGAAAATGCTGTTTTCGATTGTGAAATGAAGGTACTAGTCAAAGGGACGTGTACTACAATAACCCCAACCCCAATATACTTTAATTTTATTGACAATTCCGAATAAATATAAAAAAGAAAAATGAAGAAGAAAATCTTAATAAATTTAATAATTTTGATTGTTCTGGCTGCGGGAGGATTTTTTGTTTATAAAAATTTTTCCGTAAAAGAAGATGAAAAGTCCGCTTTGACCATTACCCAAATTACTTTTTTAGAAGATAATCTGGCTGGTGATCCTGATTGGAGTCCTGATGGAAGCCGATTAATTTTTTTGGGCTTGGAAAAAGACTTTATGAAAGGTGGTCTCTATCTAATTAATAGTGATGGGACAGGACCGACTAAAATTGCTGGTCAATGGGGAGGCGACCATCTTTTTAACCCTTCCTGGAATCCGGTTAATAATAAAATAATCGGCCATGGCTCCGGATGGGGACAAGGACCAGGAGGTAAGGGATTGTTTTTAGTTGACTTAGACGGCGACCAAACAAAAAGAGTCCAGCTGACTCCGCAAATAGTGGAACATGTAAGTTGGAACCATGACGGGAAAAAGATTGCTTATAATGCTTATGAAGGGTATGACCCTTCTTTAAATAACTATAAATCGTCTTCAATCTGGGTGATAAATAGCGATGGAAGCGGCAGGACGCGGCTGACGACTAATAAAGACGGTTTTTGCACTGGCCCTTCTTTCAGTAATGACGGCTCAAAAATTGTCTATCTTAAAGGATTTACTACAACCATGCCTGGACCGAAACCCAAGGAGGCGATAAATGAGATATGGGTTATGAACAGCGATGGCTCAAATAAACATATGATTTATGCGCCAGGGAATAGTATGCAATTGCTCCGGGAGCGGGCCTGGAATAAAGACGATAAAATTGTATTTACTAGACATCAACAACACAAAGCTCCCCAAATTTGGGTCATAAATTCTGACGGCACCAATCCTCAATACATACTTGATCCGGAAGAAGGCGGCATACCTACGGCTATTTACGATGACCCGGTTTGGGATAATTCCGGCACTAAAATAGCCCTGACCAAGGTAATATTAAGCGATGAAAGCTGGCAAATCGCTATTTTTTCCTGGGAAGAACAATGAAAAGATTTTTAGTATTCCTTATTTTAAGTTTGATAATTTTAGATCGCTTTAGTAAATGGCTTATTTTGAATCAGCCGGATTTATATCAGGGCAAGCTGCTGGAATTAAAACTTTTCAAAAATCCGAATTTGTATTTTATTTCTTTTAATTCCACCCTACTTTATTTTCTAATTGGAGCAACATTGTTATTGCTTCTTTTTTTGTTTCGCAGGAATTGGCAGAAGAAGAATTTTCTTTTGATGACCGGATTTTCTTTAATTATTTTAGGTGGCTTAAGTAATTTTTTAGACAGAATAATTTTCGGTTACGTAATTGATTGGTTCAGGGTTTTCTTTTTGCCTATTTCTATCTTTAATATTGCTGACCTGATGATTATTGGAGGAATTGTCGCTTTAATTAGTATTTTAATCAAAAAATGTTATAATTAAAAGTAAAGGAGAAATGAAAATTTATTTTCATTTCGCCCGAACGAGTAATTTCAAGCTTTACTTATAATAGATACAAAGAAAAGGTCGAATTATAATTAATATTAATTTTGTAAATTTATGGAAGAAATAAGTAAAAACGAAACAGCCAAAGGAGCAGAGACCGTTCAGGCATCAGGGAAAGGAGAAAAGGACTTAACGGCAATTCTTAGTTATCTGGGGATTCTGTTTTTAGTCCCTTTGCTGACCCGTAAAGATAATGCCTTTGCTCAATTTCATGCCAAACAGGGTTTGGTTCTCTTTATCGCCGAAGTGGCTACTATGATGATTGCCTGGATTCCATTTCTGGGCTGGTTTGTTGGAATGATATGTTGGATTATCTGGGTAATATTATCTATTACAGGGATAGCCAATATTCTCAATGGTAAGCAGGCGCCCCTGCCGATTATTGGAAAATTCGCTAAGAGATTTAAATTTTAAGTTAAAGGTCGAGAAAATAGTAAAATAATAAGGATAAAAAAATATGGCAAAATTTAATGCTAAAAATTTAGCAATAGCTGTCTTTTTTGGAATTCTTTTGATTGGGATAATAGGGATTGTTAACGCTCAACAGGCGCTACCAAAGGGGGGAGATGGTTTTGATACCGCGGTTGAAATAAAGCCAGGGTCTTACAAAGAAGGGAGAAGCTTAAAGAGTCACGAGACAGAATACTTTTATATAGATGTAAAAGCTGGTCAGGAAATCAAAATAAAAGGCACATTTACTCCTGAGACTAAGCTTAGTGCAATCGCTACAATAGATTTATATGATGAGGATAGAACGGATTTGAGAGTTGGTTGTTATGAATCAGGGAAAGGCACAATGGATATCCCTTGTGAGGTTTCTTGGATGACTAATTCAGATAAAGAAACATATAAGTATTATATTAGAACAGGTAGCGATACTTGGAATATAACCTCTTATTTGTTAGATGTATCTTTGGTAGACCGTTATGATGCTAAGAGCCAAACAGATGCTGGAGATACAGTTGAGAAAGCAATGGAAATTACTTCGGGAGAATATAATGCTTATCTTTCCGGAAAAGCAGGCGTAGATACCAAGGATTTCTATAAGATGGCTGTTAGGAAGGGAAAAACACTGACTGTTAAAGTAACTCCGCCAAGCGAGGCAATAATGGAAGTAGCTGTTTATGATAAGGATAGAAGAGTATTAAAAGATGAATACGCGTCAAATCCAGGCGCAATTGTTACAAATTCTCTAGCAATAGAAAAAAGCGAGGATGTCTTTGCTGGTGTAATCTGCGACAGGTATTGTAGCGACAACCTTGTGGCTTATACCTTAAATATTACAACAGAAGGCGAAGCAGTCGAAGACAAAAATGAAGATGTGTTTGCCGGTACAGGAACAGGAGCACCTAAAGACAAAGCTGCCAAGGGTCTGAATTGGTGGTTGATTATAGGCATAATTGCTCTAATTATAATACTTGCACTTGCAATAGTTGCCTATTTTCTTTTGAAAAAAAGAAAAAACAGTAACGAGGAGCAAGAAAAGGTCGAGAACGAAAAAATAATAAAATAATATATACATGAAAAAAGTATTAATCGTTATAATAGCATTAATATTAATTGGAATTGGAGCTTGGTTTTTGTTTGGTAGCGAAAAAACAGAGGAAAATGGCGAAATAGGATTGTCATTAACTGATATTTTAGGCAAGGCAAAAGATGTAACTTCTTTTAAATACGATATGATAGCAACTGTTCCCGGCGAAACAGCAATTACAACAAAAATGTGGCGGAAAGGAAATAAGACAAGAACAGAAACGACTATTGAGGGACAAAAGATGGTTTATTTAATGGATATGGATAAACAGTTAGCCTATACGTATTTTCCATCAGAGAACACAGCTATGGAAATGGATTTAAGTAAGACTCAAGAAGTTGCTGGAGAATCTCCGACTGAACAATCTGGGTCGGTAATGGATTATAATCCAGTTACTCTGGGCACTGAAGTTCTAGACGGAAAAACTTGTTTAATCGTTGAATATGCTGATGAGACAGGAAAGACAAAAATGTGGCTCTGGACAAAGTACGGAATTCCTATCAGAACAGAGATGACTATGGCTCAAGACACATCTGTAGTAGAGCTAAAGAATATAGACTTTGGCAATATCTCTGACAATATGTTTGAATTACCACCCAATGCGCAGATAATGACCATACCAAGTTTCGGTTTATAAATAGCATTTCTCTTTAATCAATTCTTTTTATACATAGAATCGGACCCTTAGGGGAGCTTGCAAAAAATCGCCAAGTAGGCGATTTTTTGTTTACGCGTTAGAATGCGGATATGAAGAAATATATGCTAGGATTTGCGCCAGTATATTTTAAAAAATCAGGTATAATTCTATTGATTATCGGGCTAATCTGTTTAGTTCTTAAATTTATCGACTATCTGACCGATTGGTTTAATTTTCCTAATTATGTATTTTACTTTGGCATCGGATTAATATTAATAAGTCTATATTTAATTTTATTAAGAAAGATTAAAGATGTTAGAATATAGGTAATGGTTATAAAGAAAATAATTAACTTTTTAAAAAGACCAGAAGTTAAATTAATAATTATTCTATTCCTGATAACTAGAATAGTTTTATCGTTTATTGGTATTTCATCAAGAATTATACTTGATTCTTATAATGTTAATATCCATAATTTTGAATATTCCGATAATATCTTATTATCAATTTGGGGTGTTTGGGATACTGGATATTATCTTGATATAGTTGAGAATGGTTATAGTACAGAATTAGGCGATAGCGAAATGACAATAAATCAAGGAAATATGGTAAGTGATTTATTAATAATCGTATTAGCTTTACTTCAAGGATTCTTAATTGTCTTTTGGACAAATGGCCTACATTTAATAGTCTAATTTTTTTAAATCAAATCAAGTTCGAAAATCGTTCTGTTAAATGAGCCAAGCTATAAGCTGTATAGATATGCGGTTTTGTTTTTGACAAAACTTTATACACAATTAAGTATTGACAAACTATATAAAGTTTTGTAAAATACTTATAAATATGAAAATATCACAGAAATTGCAAATAATAAAAGATTTATCTGATTTAACTCAAGAGGAATTAGCGCGTCAAATAGGTGTTTCTTTTGCGACTTTAAACAGTTGGATTAATGAAAGATCTTTGCCTCACAAAAGACATCGAAATAAGATTGATCAATTCTATTATAAACACACAGGACAAAAGATAATAATAAAAGATGTCTTGTTAGCTAAGAAAAATATAATCAAAGATAAATCAAAAAAATTCAATAATATTATTAAATTCATAAAAGAAAATTTTGATATTTATAATGAGTTTATTTTAGCTTTAACATATAATTCAAACAGCATTGAGGGCAGTACTCTAACCAAAGAGGAAACCGCTGATATTATATTTGAAAACTTAACATTGCCTAATAAGAATTTGAAAGAACATTTAGAAGCCAAAAATCATCAATTAGCTTTGAAATATTTATTTAATAATATAGATTATAAGTTCAAAATTACCGAGGATTTTATTTTAAAACTACATGAAATATAAAAGAAGTGGATTTTATAAAATGAAGGTGAGTACAGAAATCATGCGGTGCGTATTTTAGGAACAAACATTCCCACAGCTAGTTTTTTAAAGGTGCCTACTTTAATGAAAAAGTTAATAAGAGATATTAATAAGAAAAGAAGAGATATTATAGAATATACATCTAAAACACATAGTAAATTTGAAAAAATACACCCATTTTCTGATGGTAACGGTAGAATTGGGCGTATTTTAATCCATACTATGTTATTGAGAGAGAAAATAGCTCCGGCTGTTATCGAACAAAAGAGAAAGAGATTGTATTATAATTATTTAAAAGCTAGTCAACTTAAAAATGAGCATGAACAATTAGAAGAATTTATCTCTGATGCTATTTTGATTGGATTTAGGATTTTGGAAAGAAAAATCAATTAAGAAAACAGATTCTAACATCGTCCCGGCGGGAAATAAATATGAGATTTACTCGAAATGTCAGGCCAAGGATAATAATTGCCTAATTTGACTCAAAACTATCTCTGGAATAGGCAATGCTTTAGACCAATTAAAGGTTCGAAAGCTGTCCTGCCAAGCGACGGTTAGAACTTTTATCGCCAAGAAGGCGAGTTTTTGGTAGAATAAAAGATAGATAAAAATTAAAGATTGTATGATTTTTAATTTTATATTACAATATAAATAGATATAAATAATAAAATTATGATTCAAGAACAAGAAACAAATAAACATTCAGCAAA
>CAZYQY010000019.1:0-7578 GCA_964649795.1 uncultured Candidatus Saccharibacteria bacterium | reverse complement strand
AGGCCGCGCCTTGAGAGCTACATCCTTACGCTCGGAGAGCGGAAGGATGTACTCGTCAAGGCGTGGCCTATGGATGAAGCAAGAGATCTAATCACGGCCTTTGATTCTTGCTTTTACGCGCTCACTTGAAAATCCTTTCCTTCCTCAATTCCTCAATAATATCTTCTGGGATAGGAATCGGTTTTCCTTTTGGACTAATCCCTGGATAACGCCATGCAGAAATCATTTTCTTTTTTTGACCGAATTGTTGATACATTAACCAAACTTCACTTGGTCTTTTTGTTTTGGTTGATTGCATCAAAGCGATTGTTTTAGGAGCAATGCCTTTTTCTCGGCGTTCTGGGGTTCTTAGAATCCGACGCAAAAGGCCTTCTCCTAATCCATAATAACGCATCTTTTCTTTAATGTGGCGCGTCCAATAAATTTCCTTAGTATTTATCGGCTCTTTGAAGTATATAATCGTTTAGAAGTCGTGCTTGAAAACATACAATCTTTGCAAAGGTTGTATGTTTTCAAGCATGGCTTCTTGCATTAAAGCTTTTATGCGTTAAAATTTGAACAATTTTTCTTTTATTTCCATAAGTATAATGATGAATAATTGGCATTTTCTTTTCGTGCCTATGACTGATTGCTTTATCTTTGCCCAAATAGAATCCAAGGTGTTGATGTCCTAATTTCTCTTCCCATACCAAAACATTGCCTGGTATTAGTTTTTTAGTTTTTTTCCACCCATTGCTAAACATATTGATTAATGTTCCATTAACTGTGGTATGTGGAGAAATATATGGAGAAATCAAATTAAAAATCTTTAAAATAGAACTCACATAATAGGCGCAAGACAATTCTCCATTTTTTAAAATATCAACTTTTTTATTATTTTTTTTAACATATACATGACGAAACATTTTACTGCCTTGGCTAGCTTTAATTATTGCTAGATAATTTTGATAAATGAGGATTTCCATTTTTTATTCAACTATTGACAAATATATCTATATATTGTAGAATATAGACAATCTAGAACATTACAATATGGAGGAGAAAAATGGGAAAAATTCAATTTTTTAAAATCCTCGCTGATAATGTAAGAATCAGCGACTTGGCAAATGACATGGGGATTTTCCAACGTCATGGATTATTCTTCCGAGAAGGAGAAGCTGTTGGAGGAATAGCTAAAGACCGGATTATTGGGATAGACTCCACCGTGGGATTGAAGATCCCAATGTACCTAAAGAAAATACCAATCGCCTACCTCCGACCCGTTCTTAAATAAACCAACTTATCAACTGCTATAAGGACTTGGCTTCGGTCAAGTCCTCTTTTATTTACTTTCCACAATATTTTTTATGTTTATTCCCGCGTCCGCATGATTTTTTGAAACCCCATTCCTTTTTCGACATGTACATAAGCAGTGCGAAGATACGTCTTAAATCTTTTAACCTCTGCATTCATTACAAAATCGGATACTGCTTTCGGGATTTCATCTTCAAATTCTTTCTTCAGGGATCCAAGTGTAAAATGGGGAGTAAAGTTCTTGCCCTCTACTCCGGAAAAAATCGGAAATGTTTTTGTCTTTTTTAAAATCTCCTCGTGCAATAATTTTAATTCCGACGACTGCACTTCAATCATAAGAAGCCTCGGTCTGTAATTTGGATTATGTTCCCAACCGGCAAACAGATTGCCAACAACACACTTAACGGGCAGAAACCTCTTATAAATTTCTTTTAGCAATGGGGTTATTTCTTTGATTTTTTTAAAGCTAACCTCATCTTTATAGCCCAAATACCTGCAGGAAATATGCGGCGAGTATTTGGATAGTGAACAATCAAAATACTGGCTTACCGGCTTCAAAATCTGCCTAAGTAAATTTATTTCTTGCTTCTGCAAACCACTCAATCCTGTTGCATGAAAGTTTATTGCTGGATCCGGTATTTTTCGGTTTCTTTTTATGTCCATAACTTTATTATTACTTCCCACAGCATTTTTTATATTTTTTACCGCCCACCGACGCTAAAGCTTTGGCGGACTCCGCTTATTTCTCAAACAATCTACGTATTCCTGCCATGACAATGTTTATACTTAATCGGCCGTCCGTCTGGGTGAGTCGCTCCGCAAGGGCATGGATCATTGCGACCAGGTTTTTTGTTATTAGGAGTGTTAGACGCTAAGGGTCTAACATTGTTATTAACTGGAGCTAAAGCTACTTTATAAATAGTATTAACAACTGTCGCTTGAATAGAATCCAATAATTTATAAAATAAATTAATTCCTTCATTTTTATACTCAACTAAGGGATCTTTCTGCCCATAAGCGCGCAAGCGGACGCTATCGCGCAAATGATCCATATTATCCAAATGATCCATCCAAAGAGTATCAATGCTTCTCAACAGAACATATTTCTCAACTTGGCGCATATTTTTCTTTTCTAATTCTTCTTCTTTTTTCTCATATGCCTGTTCTGCTAATTTAATTAAATGCTCGGAAATATTTTCTGGATTCTTAAATTCTTTTATAGTTTCTTCTAAATTATCAGGAGCAGGGAAAATACTTTTGGTTATCTGTCCAATTTCTTTATAATCCCAGTTATCTAATTGGCCCTGCGTATGAAATTTAACAAATTTGTTAATTTCATCTTTAATCATGTCCAAAATTTCCGATTTAACATTTTTCTTATCTAAAACTTTTTTTCTCCTGCTGTAAATTGTTTCTCTCTGCTTATTAAAAACATCGTCATATTCCAAAATATGTTTTCTAGCGTCAAAATGATAACCCTCAATTTTCGCCTGAGCTGATTCAATTGCTTTAGAGATAAACTTATTTTCAATTGGCTGATCTTCCGGCACTTTTAGCATTTCCATCATTGACTTAACTCTGTCCCCGCCAAATATGCGCATTAAATCGTCTTCCAAAGAAACAAAGAATTGGCTGGAGCCAGGATCTCCCTGTCTGCCAGATCTTCCGCGCAGCTGGTCGTCAATTCGCCTCGCTTCATGACGCTCTGTGCCAATAACATGTAGTCCTCCTGAATCAATTACTTCCTGATGCTCTTTCTTGTTCTCTTTCTCTTCTGAACGACCGCCAAGAATTATATCAACTCCACGACCAGCCATATTAGTAGCTACCGTAACAGCGCCTTTTTGACCAGCTTGAGAAATAATTTTTGCTTCTTGTTCATGATTCTTTGCATTAAGCAATTGATGAGAAATGCCTGCTTTTTTCAAGTAAGCGGAAAGCAGCTCATTTTTTTCAATAGAGACCGTTCCTATTAGAACTGGCTGGCCTTTTTTATTTCTTTCTTTAACATCTCTAACAATTGCCTGGAACTTCCCGTTTTCTGTT
Organism: uncultured Candidatus Saccharibacteria bacterium; assembly: GCA_964649795.1. Classification (GTDB taxonomy): domain Bacteria; phylum Patescibacteriota; class Minisyncoccia; order Portnoybacterales; family UBA2143; genus JABMPX01. Next base: position 4,239 of record CAZYQY010000019.1, on the reverse strand, counting down.
TTATAAACACTATCAGGCAAGTATTCTCTAATCATCGGCTTATTAGTCGGGACAACAACAACTTCTAATTTATAGACCTTATGGAATTCTTCAGCTGAAGTTGCAGCTGTTCCAGTCATGCCAGCTAATTTTTCATACATGCGGAAATAATTTTGAAAAGTTATTGAAGCCAATGTTCGGCTTTCTTGCTGAACCTGAACTTTTTCTTTTGCTTCTAATGCTTGATGAAGCCCTTCAGAATAACGGCGGCCTGGCATTAATCGGCCAGTAAATTCATCAACAATAATTACTTGCCCATCCTTCACTACATAATGACTGTCTTTTTTGAATAGAACCTGGGCTCGCAATGCCTGTTCCAAATGATGAACATGGCGAATACCTCCTTGCTCGTAAATATTATCCATGCCTAATATTTTCTCCACCTTAGTAATTCCCTCTTCAGTTAAAGTAGCTGTCTTCATTTTTTCGTCAATATTATAATCAGCGTCTTCCTTTAATTGAAGAACAATTTGGCTGAACTGTTCATACATTTTAGTTGATTCAGCATCAGGCATAGAAATAATCAAAGGAGTTCTGGCTTCGTCAATTAAAATGCTGTCCACTTCGTCAACAATGGCAAAATATGGTTTTCTCTGGACCATCATTTCTAAAGAAGGAGCCATATTGTCTCTTAAATAATCAAAGCCGAATTCGTTATTGGTCCCATAAGTGATATCAGCTGAATAAGCTTCTTTTCTGGGAACCTCTTTTAAATTTTCCATCTCTACAGTAACCTCATTTTTATCAGATTCGCTTTTAGGTTCAAAAATATATGCTTTTTCATGATTTAAACAAGCAGAAGACAATCCTAATAAATGATAAATTGGTCCCATCCAATTAACATCTCTTCGTGATAAATAATCATTAACTGTTACAACATGAACGCCTTTGCCAATTAAAGCATTTAAATAAACAGCTAAAACAGCAGACAAAGTTTTGCCTTCGCCTGTTTTCATTTCAGCTATTTGTCCTTGATGCAAAACAATACCGCCAATCAATTGAGAATCAAAATGCCGCTGTCCTAATGTCCGTTTAGACGCTTCTCTTACCAATGCAAAGGCCTCTGGCAAAATTTCATCAAGTTCACCTGGGTTAATCTTTTTCTTAAATTCCTCTGTTTTCCCCTTTAATTGCTCATTAGAAAAAGACTCGAACTGCGGTTCGAGCTCATTAATTTTTTCAACAAGTGACTTTGTATTCTTTAGCTTTTTCTCATTAGCATCGCCTAAGAATTTTTCTAAAATAGACATATATTATTACTTTTTAAAAATTTCTCTATATTTAGAATTCCTAAATCGGGCTAAGGGATTAATCCGCCAAAATTTTTTCCATGAGCGGGCGCCTCTGATAAATTTTGTCTCCTGTTTATCTTTATATTGCCTTATCTCTCTTTGTAATTCATCTTTAACTAAATCAATGGCTGCTAATAAAGATTCCTCTGTATTTTCCGCTCTGATAAGGTGCCCGTCAATTTTTAAATTAACCTCTGCTCTAAAAATATCTCCTTGGCGCTGACCACGGGTAATTTTTCCTACTTCAACCCGCGCCTCAATTAATTCTGGATCAAATTTCTCAAGGAATTTATCCAAGCCGCCAATCTTTTCATCAATATATTCATTGATGCTTGGCGATAATTTTGTATTAGTCGCCTTAAGAATAATCTTCATAATTTTATTCTAACACTTTTGATTGTAAATTAAAACCCTAAATACTGAATTTCTTCTTTTAGGTCTATGTTAAATTTCTTTTTAACTTGCTTTTTTATTAAGCTTATTAATTCAATAACATCTTTGGACTTGGCTTCGCCTAAGTTGATAATAAAATTAGCGTGTTTCTTTGAAACCATTGCTTGGCCAATTTGTTTTCCTTTTAAACTGGCTTTTTCAATTAATTGGCCGGCAAAATAGCTATTTGTATTTTTAAAAATACAACCAGCTGAAGCATATTCCAATGGCTGGCTTTTTTTTCTTTCCTTAATATATTCCTTAATTAATTTCTTGCTTTCTTTTTTATTTCCTTTTTTTAATTTTAATTCAATAGAAAGGATAATTTTATTTATCTTTTTTACTTTGTCAGTGATCTCTGAAATCTTTTTCCCAAAAGCGCTGGCATTAACTTTTACAGCCCCACCAATTGTTCCAGGGATGCCAATTGCCCATTCTAACCCAGTTAGATTATTTTCCACAGAAATTTTTACTAAATCAGATAATTTTACCCCTGCGTCAGCAATAATCTTATTACTGTTCATTGTTCGCTGTTCACTGTTTATTTTAATAACTAATCCATTAAATCCTTTATCACTAACTAAAACATTGCTTCCTCCTCCTAAAATAAAAAAGGGCAGTTTTTTGTTTTTAGCAAATTTAACTGCCTTAATTAAATCATTTTCATTCTCAGCAACAAAAAAGTATTTAGCCAACCCGCCAATTTTGAAAGTTGTATATTTGGCTAAAGAAATATTTCTTTTAAAACATGACATCAACGCCTGTTGTGTAAAAATCCCGTTCATAAGAATTTACAATATATACCATATCCCAGAGACGTCCGCTTATTGTGAATTGTTCAGCAGTCATATTTAACCAGTGCTTAGTTCCATCAGCATTAACTTCATATACTTTTCTATCATCACTTGCTCGAATCAGCCAGGCATCCTGGTATTGAGACAATTCTTCTGGCTCAATATCAATAACATCTTCCCAGCGCAAATGTCCATAAGCATTAAAAATTTCAGCACTCTGAATCCATCTCTTATAATTTCCGTTAATTATATATACTTTATAACCCCCTTTTGCTCTGATTAAACTGCCTTCTGGATAATTAACAATTGGCTGATCTTCTTCTTCATCTTCAATAATCGGAACATCAGTTACGCTTGAAGCAGTAAAAGAAAAAGAAGTTGACGGCTCATTGTTATGAAAACCTTTCTCTTTATACTGATTAAAAGGAATCATAAGAACTGTTTTGTTTAAGCTTGTAAAATTAGGAATATAGATCGTGCCCTGCTGATTTTCTAAATCAAAAAATTTAACAGTTGTCTGATTATTTTGATCAGTAATAATATATGGAACTTGAAAATCTGCTTTGTTGTCTAAACTGGCAAATTCTAATTTAAGCGTGTCTTTATCTGTTTGTTGGGATGTCCCCTGCCTAAATCGATACCAATAAGGAGCCCAATCTTTTATGGAGCTGCTTCTAGAAACAATCAAATTTGGAAAACCACTATAGCTGGCTGAATAATCAGTATGAAGCCGCTGATATGTCAAATTACTATCTAAATAACAATATTCTTTTTCTGAACCAATCTCACAATTATTTAAATAACTAGCCACTGCCCAATCCGCAAAAACATCAGAGAATCTTTCAGCATAGCCCAAATCAGTTAATGCCTGATTAATGCTTGAGATGCCTGCATAGCTATTCATTATCATGCTAGTTAAAATATCAGTTCCGTAATGCGCAACCAAATAATGTATAAATAAGCTGGCAACTCCATAATCATCCACATTGTTTTTCCACTCGGTCAGAGAATCAGATGGTTCATCCAAAAAAGTATCCACCCGACTAGCCAAATAACTATTCCTATAAACATTACTGTAGCCGCAGATAGTTGGCGCGTATTCGGAACGAGCTTCATTTAACCAAACCTCTTCTTCTATATCATATAAAACTTTCTTTTGATAAAAACTGATCAAATGCTGGAATTCATGAGCTAAAAACGATTTATTATGCGGACTGAAAATATTCACAGAATTAAGATAAATCATTTCCCTTTCATTAGAATTGGAAACCTGCGATTTATGATATTCATCAAAAGTATTAATATAACCTCCGGCATTGCTAACTAGTTGAGTAATTAGAACAGTAATTTTTCTGTCATTGTCAATGCCAGGACTCCATTCTGAACCAAAAACTGCTCTTTCTTTGGGATAAATAACTGTATCAAACTCATTGGCTAAATTTTCTAATTCCTCTCTTAAGCCATTTTTATAAGTGCCGTTAAGTTTATTCCAATAATCATCCTCTACATAGAAATAGACATTGTTGCCAATAGCTTTTAATGTAGCTGTTATTTGGCTGCGAGAATAAAGGTCATAAGTGGAATCTACATAAAAATCAATTTGCTCACCCAAGTCAGCTGCCTGAACACCAGTAACACAAATAAAAAAACCTGTTATTATAAAAATTAAAACTCTTTTCATT
>CAZYQY010000018.1:0-10614 GCA_964649795.1 uncultured Candidatus Saccharibacteria bacterium | reverse complement strand
AACATCCTTGCGTAGCAAGGTTGTGCGAATAAGGTCGTGCCTGATTAAATTTATAGGCCACGCCTTGACGAGTACATCCTTCCGTTCTCCGAACGTAAGAATGTAGCTCTCAAGGCGCGGCCTCTAGATAGTGGCCTCTGGATGATAAGTTTTTGACAAAATAATAAAAATAAGTTAAATTAGAATTAATGGGGATTTTTACCAAAAGAATTGCTGAAAAAAAAGTAGCAACAAGCAAGAAAGTCAATTGGACTATTCTGCTTATTTTTATTATCGGCTTGCTAGCCGCTTTTTTGAATTACCCAATTATTTGGGATAAACCTGTTGATTGGATTAACGAAAAAACAGGGACAGAAATATTGCCCCATTTTTATAAACTGCCTTTTAAGCTTGGTCTTGATTTACAAGGCGGTACTCATTTGATTTATGAAGCAGATTTGTCCAATATTGCTTCTAGTGATTATATGGATTCAATGCAGGGAGTTCGCGATGTTATTGAACGGCGCGTTAATCTTTTTGGCGTAACTGAACCAGTTGTCCAGATTAATAAAGTGGGTTCTCATCACAGATTAATTGTTGAATTGGCCGGAATTAAAGACGTTAGCCAAGCAATTCAGATGATTGGACAAACGCCTTCTTTGGACTTTAGAGAAGAAAAAAATCAAGGCGAAACAGAAAGTATTTTAGCAGACCAAAAGCAAATTGCAGAGAAAATAGAACAGGGCTTATCAATAACTCCAGATGAAGAAAAGAAAATATTTGAAGACCCTTATTTTAACCCAACTGTTTTAACTGGACGCTATCTTAAAGGAGCCCAGCTTCAGTTTGACCAGCAAACTTATCAGTCACAGGTTAGCTTGGAATTTAATGATGAAGGCAGCAAGATTTTTGAGGAATTAACCAGAAAAAATGTAAATAAAAGGATAGCTATTTATTTAGATGGCATGGCAATTAGCGCTCCAGTAGTCCAAGAAGCAATTTCAGGGGGCAAAGCACAAATTACCGGCGATTTTAGCACAGAAGAAGCAAGGGAATTAGTCCAGCGTCTTAATGCAGGAGCTTTACCAGTTCCGATTACATTAATTAATCAACAAACAATTGGCGCTAGCTTAGGCCAGGATTCTTTAGCTAAATCATTAAAAGCCGGCTTATGGGGATTTATTGCTATTCTGTTATTCATAATTTTTTATTATCGCTTGCCTGGCTTAGTTGCCAGCATAGCTTTGCTTATTTATATTGTTTTGGTTTTGTCTATTTTCAAGTTAATCCCAGTAACACTCACATTATCAGGGATTGCTGGATTTATTTTATCAATTGGCATGGCAGTTGACGCTAATGTTCTTATTTTCGAAAGATTTAAAGAAGAATTTAAATCAGGCAAAAGCTTAGGAGGAAGCATTGAAGAAGGATTTCAGCGCGCTTGGCCAGCTATCAGAGACAGCAATATTTCAACAATAGTTACATGTTTAATATTATTCATTTTTGCTACTGGATTAGTAAAAGGATTTGCTTTGACTTTAGGCATTGGAGTTTTAGTAAGTATGTTTTCAGCAATTATTATCACTAGAAGTTTTTTAAGATGGTTTATTAATGGCCGCACAGAAGCATGGAAAAGATTGTGGTATTAAATTTCAAATTTTATGCAAATTGTTAAATATCGTAAAATTTATTTCTCTATTTCAATACTCCTATTTTTAGGCAGTTTGTTTAGTTTGCTATCTTATGGATTGACATTAGGCATTGATTTTACAGGCGGAACATTAATGGAAATAGAGTTTTTGAATGAACCTCCAAGCAATCAGGAAATTCAGGAGAAATTAGCAAATATGGAATTAGGCAATATTACTCTTCAGGGAACTGGAGAAAAAGGATTGATTTTGCGATTAAAAGATATTGATGAAAATACCCATCAAATGATTTTAGAAAAAATTGGAGCTGATCAGGTTATTGAAAAGAGATTTGAATCAATTGGTCCTTTAATTGGCAAGGAATTAAAAACAAAAGCTCTTTGGGCAATTCTTTTAGCTCTCTTAGCTATTGTGCTTTACATTGCCTGGGCTTTTCGCAAAATTTCAAGGCCTGTTGCTTCTTGGCAATATGGCTTAGTGGCTATTATAGCTTTATTCCATGACATTTTTATTACATTGGGCTTTTTCTCATTTTTATGCCATTTTATACAAATTGAAATAGGATTGCCTTTTGTGGCTGCTTTTCTGACTATTTTAGGTTACTCGGTTAATAACAGCATTGTTATTTTCGACAGAACCCGTGAAAATATTTTAAAAACAAACTGGACTGATTTTAAAGAGGTTATAAATTTAAGCGTTAGCCAGAGCATAACTCGTTGCTTGAATACAGCCCTAACAACTTTGTTTGTTCTTTTGGCCATATTTTTCTTAGGCGGCCAAAGCATTAAATATTTTTCATTGGCTTTAGCTATTGGAATAATCATTGGAACTTATTCTTCAATTTTCATTACTGCCTCCTTAATAGCGACTTGGCAAAAAAGAGGTTGACGTTTGTAAGATAATATGTTAGATTTCTAATATGAAAGTGAATTACAAAAAATTAACTTCAGATGTTCTTAAAAATATTTCTAACCAGCGGACAAAAGATATTATGTGTTCTCGTTTTGGCTTGGAAGATGGGCAAAGACAAACCCTAGAAGCCATTGGTCAGAAATATGGGATCACCAGAGAGCGGGTTCGTCAGATAGAAGAAGCTGCTTTTTCTGATTTCAGAAAACCAGCTTTATTCAGATTATTTAAGCCAGCCTTTAATTTAGTTGATAATTTTTTGAACCAAGAAGGACAATTGGTCAAAGAAGACAGAATACTTTCTCTTTTGACAGGATCTGAAAATCCTCATCCGTCGCGCGGAATGCTTTTTTTAATTTTAACTTTAGGCGAACCATACCAGCGCTTTGTTGAGTCAGATAAATTTCATTCTCTTTGGACAAATTCATCAAACGCCTTAAATCAAGCTGATAATGTAATTAATCAATTGATTAAAAGAATAGAGGGAGATAAAAGCCTAGTTTCCTTAAATAATATTTTGGATCTGCTTAAAAAGGAAAATATTGATTTGTCTAAAAAAGCCTTAATCTCTTATTTAGACGCGACTAAACAAATTGACCAGAATTATTCTGGACAATTCGGTTTAGTCAAATGGCCTGAAATTAATCCTAGAGGAGCCAGAGACAAGGCATATATTGTTCTTAAAGAGCAAAATTGCCCTTTACATTTTAGGGATATTACAGATTTGATTAATCAAGGCAATTTGAGCTCTAATTTAGCTCAGGCCCAGACAGTTCATAATGAACTTATTAAAGACGAAAGATTTGTCTTAGTTGGTCGTGGCACTTATGCCTTGAAAGATTGGGGATATCAAACAGGCACCGTCCGTGAAGTTATCGCGCAATTATTAAAAGAAAACGGTCCTTTAGCTAAAGAGGATATTTTAGAAAAAGTTTTAAAAGACCGTTTAGTTAAAAAAAGCACTATTTTAATAAATCTTCAAAATCGTAAATATTTTAGCAGAGACAAACAAGGAAAGTATCTATTAGTTATTTAAATCATCAGGTCAGATGTCTTCTTTTTCAGACATTATTTTTATTATTCTTACTGGCCTTTATTACATAGGGGGGCTTTTATTATCTCTATGGTGGATTTGGATTCCCTGGTTTCTTTTTATTCTAGCCAGGGATTTATGGTTAAAATATATCAGAAATATGAACCTTCAAAATCTTGAATGGGTTTTATTGGAAGTTGTTCCTCCACGCGATATTCAAAAAACAGCTCGAGCAATGGAACAATTTTTTGCTAGTTTACATGGCATTCATGGAATACCTAATTGGTGGGATAACCATATTTTAGGAGTCCAGCCGTATCTATTCAGTTTGGAAATAATTAGCCAAAATGGAGAAATCCATTTTCTTATTCGGACTATACCCAGATTTCGCGATTTGATTGAAGCTAGCATTTACGCTCAATATCCAGAAGCTGAAATTACCCAAGTGGATGATTATGTTGATTCGTTTCCTTCGGATATTCCTAATAAGGATTATGACCTTTTTGGTTCAGAGCTTATGCTAATGGAAGAAGATGCTTATCCGATTAGAACTTATCCTGATTTTGAAAAAGATGTTTCTGCAGATGAACAGCGAATCGATCCAATAGCTTCATTATTAGAAGTAATGAGTAAATTACAGCAAGGGGAGCAGGTTTGGATTCAAACATTAATTCGGCCTGTATTTGATAGTTGGAAAGAAGAAGCTGAAAAATTAAAAGATAAGTTAATGGGCAGAGTAAGAGAAAAAGAAAATGGCTTGATAAAAGAAGAGGCTATTGCCTGGAAAGACGCTGGTAAAGAAGTGGTTCAAAGAGCAATTACTGGTCAAGTGTCTGAAGAAGGCATCAGGGGAGAAGAAACATCAGATACGCCTTTTTTATGGAAAACTACTAAATTAGAACAAGAAACAATTTATGCCATTGAAAGCAATATTTCTAAAATTGGTTACGAAGTTATTGTTAGATTTATCTATTTGGCTAGAAAAGACGTTTTCCGCTCCGGCTACATAAAAAGAGCAATATACGGCGCTTACAAACAATTTAATACGCAAGGACTTAATGGTTTTAAGCGCAATGGTGATGTGGAGCCGGGAGTTGATTATAGGATAGAATTAAAAGAATTAAGAAATCATTATCGCAAAAAAAAAGTTCTTGATAATTACAAAAGAAGAAATTTTGCCCAGCGTTCAAAAGCAAATGATTATCTTAAGCCCCTTATATACGAACGCCTGCCAATTTTTAATTGGTTTTTTATGAAAAGCAAGCCCTTTATTTTCAACATAGAAGAATTGGCTACAATATATCATTTCCCAGTTATTACTGTTAAATCACCTTTGACGCCTAAAGTAGAAGCAAGAAAAGGCGAACCGCCTATTGGTTTGCCAGTTGAATAATATGTTTCAATCTAAAACTCTGCCTCATCGGCAAACAAGCAAAACATGTCAGAACTGTAAAGCCAAGTTTACAATAGAACCAGAGGATTTTGAATTTTATAAAAAAATAGATGTGCCAAAGCCGACCTTTTGTCCGGAGTGTCGGATGCAGAGAAGGTTTGCGTTTAAAAACGATTTAAATTTATATAAAAGAAAATGTGATTTTTCCGGAAAAGAGATTTTTTCTCAATTTTCTCCAAAAGCGCCTATTAAAGTTTATGATCAAGAAATCTGGTGGTCTGATAAGTGGGATGCAACAGAATATAACCAAAATTATGATTTTAATAAGCCCTTTTTTGAACAATTAAAAAGATTAATTAAAAAAGTGCCATGGTCCAGCCGTTCAATTCTTGACTTAATAAATAGTGATTATTGCATGCATGTCGCAAATTTGAAGAATTGTTATCTTGTTTTTAGCGGGGGATATAATGAAAATTGCGCTTATAGTTATAGAATAAATTACGTTAAAGATTCCTACGACAATTCTTACTTATCCAAGTGCGAATTATGTTATGAGAGTTTTATGTTAGCTGGTTGTTATAAATCTTTTTATTCTTCTAATTGCGCTGATTGTCAAGAAATCTATTTTTGCAAAGATTGTGTTAACTGTCATAATTGCTTTGGTTGTGTTAATTTAAGACATAAAAAATATCATATTTTCAATAAACCATATTCTAAGGAAGAATATCAAAAGAAATTAAAAGAATTTGACTTAGATTTATATCAAAGTATTTCGGAAATAAACAAAATGGTTAAAGAATTTTGGTTGAAATTTCCAAATAAGTTTATGCATGCGAGGAAAAACATTAATGTGACTGGTGATGATATTTATAATTCTAAAAATGTTTTTAATTCTTATTCAATTCAAAGTGGAGAAAATTTAAGGTATTGTCAGTTTCTTGAAAACAAGCCTGGTGCTCAAGATTGTTACGATATTTGTGGCTTCGGAGCAAATGTGAGGTTAATATATGAAGGGAATGCAATTGGCAGAGGGGTCAACAAGGTAAAATTTTCTTTGGATTGTAATCCTGACTGTCGCGACTTAGAATATTGTCTTTCCTGCCACTCCTCCTCTAATCTCTTTGCCTGCGTAGGCCTCCGCCACAAGCAATACTGTATTCTAAACAAGCAATATACAAAAGAACAATATGAAGAATTAGTTCCTAAGATAAAAGAACATATAAACAAGATGCCCTACATAGATAAAAAAGGAAGAGTATATAAGTATGGAGAATTCTTCCCAGTAGAACTATCTCCCTTTGCCTATAATGAAACAATAGCTAATGAATACTTCCCTTTAACCAAACAACAAGCAATAGACCAAGGATATACATGGTATGACAAGCCAAAACCAGAGTATGAACCCACTATAAAAGCAAAGGACCTTCCAGATAACATAAAAGATGTAGATGATTCTATATTAAAAGAAGTGATACAATGTTCTTCTTCTGATTGCGCAGGAAGCAGAGTATTCAGAATAATCCCCCAAGAATACAAGTTTTACAAAAAGATGAACCTGCCCTTGCCAAGATTATGCCCTGATTGCAGACATAGAGAACGAATTAAACAAAGAAACCCAATGAAACTATACACAAGACAATGTATGAATAAACCTTGCAAAAACACCTTTCAAACAACATACACTCCAGATAGAAAAGAGATTGTTTATTGCGAGAAGTGTTATAATAAGGAGGTGGGGTAATAAGCAATTTGTTTAAAAATTAAAAATTATCTCCCTACGGGAGATGTCACGAAGGGACAAAAATTAAAAATTTTATTCATGGATATTACTATTTTTGCAAAAACTAATTTTAGAGGACAAGAAAGAACTTTTGGAATAAAGCGTCTTGATAGGCGCCAGCACACTTATGTTATCGGTAAAAGCGGAGTTGGTAAAACTGCTCTTTTAAAGAACATGGCATTACAGGATATTGACAATGGCAAGGGAGTATGTATTGTTGATCCGCATGGCGAATTCGTTGAAGAAGTAGTAGATAGAATTCCTTCTCATAGAGTTAATGATGTGGTCTATTTTAATCCAGCTGATACTGAATATCCTGTTGGCTTTAATGTTTTACAGGTGCCTGATCCTAAATACAAACATTTAATTGCTTCTGGTCTGATGGGAATTTTTACTAAAATGTGGGCGAATGTTTGGTCTGCTAGGATGGAACACATTCTAAATAATTGTATTTTAGCTCTTGTAGATACGCCAGGTACTACTCTTTTAGGTATTAACAGGATTTTAGTTGACAAAGATTATCGCCAGAAAATTATTGATAATCTTAAAGATCCAGTAGTCAAATCATTTTGGATTAATGAGTATGCTGGCTGGCGCGATCAATTCAGAAATGAAGCAATTGCTCCAATCCAAAACAAAGTTGGACAGTTCCTTTCAACTTCTTTAATCCGTAATATTATTGGTCAATCCAAAAGCACTATTGATATTCCAGAAATAATGAATAGCAATAAAATTTTGCTGGTTAATGTATCTAAAGGAAGAGTTGGAGAAGATAATTCAGGTCTTTTAGGAGCAATGTTGATTACTAAGATTCAATTAGAATCTATGGAAAGAATTAGAATTCCAGAAGATGAACGAAAAGATTTTTATCTTTATGTTGATGAATTCCAGAACTTTGCCACTGACTCATTTGCCGATGTTTTATCTGAGGCAAGAAAGTATCGCCTTAATTTGATTATTGCTCATCAATATATTGGACAATTAATAACCGAAACTACTACTAAGGTTAGAGATTCTGTTTTTGGCAATGTTGGAACTATAATTTCTTTTAGAGTTGGCGCGGCTGACGCTGAGTTTTTAGAAAAGGAATTTTTTCCAGAGTTTAGTCTGCGAGATTTGGTTAATTTGGACAATTACAATATCTATCTAAAAATGATGATTGATGGAGTTAGTTCGCGTCCTTTTTCAGCTGCTACTTTGCCGCCTATGGACGTTGGAGTGACTAATCAAAGAGAAAAAATCATTAATATTTCTAGAGAAAGATATGCTAATTCAAGGGAACAAGTCGAGGAAAAAATTACTAAATGGAGTGGGACTGCGTCGGAAAGCAGTGAAGAAGAGAAAAATATTCAAAAAAGTAAAGAACCGTTTTTGAAAAAAAATAAAACGATTTGCTGGAGTTGTGGCAAGGAAACAGAAGTAAGTTTTGAACCAGATGGCAAAAGGCCAGTCTATTGCAAAGATTGTTTTGAAAAAGCTAAAAAAGGAGAGAGATTATCTTTGAATTTTAAACCAGAGATTCAACCGGAAATTAAGCAGGATATTAAAAAAGCAGAAGAAAAACCTGAACAAAAAGCTGAATTAGGAGCATTAGGAATAGAATTTAGCGTTAGTAATACTCCTAAAACTAAACCATCCGTCTCTTTAAAAGACGCTGTAAAAAAAGAGCCAGTTTCCTTTAAGGACAGAAGAATAAGAAAGGAAGTTAATCTTAAAGACTTAAGGAAAACACTGAATGACGCATTAGGTAAGTAATCTTAAATTTATGGCTAGAGAAAAAATTCGTAAAATCAAATATGCGCCGCCGCCGCCAGAATTGCCAATTTATGGGAAAATAGAGACAAAAGAATGTTCTTTTTTTGGCAGGACAAATTATGAAGCTGCTTTAGAAGAAAAAAAGTTTATTTTTGGCATTAAAAGAGAAGATAGGCCAAAGCATATTTATACAGTAGGCAAAAGCGGTGTGGGGAAAAGTAAATTTTTAGAGCTTTTAATTCGCCAGGACATTGCTTATGGCCATGGGGTTTGTTTAATAGATCCTCACGGAGATTTAATTGAAAACATTCTGGATTTTATTCCTGAACAGAGAATAGATGATGTGATTTTAATTGATCCAGCTGATATAGATTTTCCTGTTTCTTTTAATCCTCTTTCCAATATTGATCCTGCGCTAAAACATCAAGTTACTCAGGGATTGCTCGAAGTTTTAGAAAGGCAGTTTGGGGCTAATTGGACGCCTCGCTTGGAGCATGTTTTCAGGTTTACCTGTCTAGCCCTGCTTGATTATCCAGAAGCAACTATGCGTGGAATGATTTCTATGTTAACAGACAGAAATTATCGACAAAAAGTTGTTGATTATATTGAAGATGATATGGTTAAAAGATTCTGGGCAGTTGAATTTGCCGACTGGTCGGAAAAATTTGATACTGATGCAATAATTCCTTTGGTTAATAAATTGAGCCAGTTTCTTTCTAATCCTTTATTACGCAATATTTTTGGCCAGAAAGAAAATAAAATTGATTTGGAAAAAATTATGAATGAGGAAAAAATTCTTCTGATAAATTTAGCTAAAGGCAAGTTAGGCGAGGAAAATAGCAGTTTTTTCGGCTCAATGTTTATTACCAAGCTTTATCAGGCTGGCATGGCTCGGGCTTCAATGAAAGAGGAAGACAGAAAGAATTTCTATCTTTATGTAGACGAGTTCCATAATTTAGTTACAACTACCTTTGAAAATTTATTTACTGAATCAAGAAAATACGGACTTTGCATTGCAGTGGCCCATCAGTATATAGCTCAATTATTAGCGCAGGTTTTAGCAACGGTTCTGGGAAATATTGGCACAATTATTGTTTTTAGAGTCGGCGGAGATGATGCAGCTAAATTGGCTGCGGAGATGAAACCAGTCTTTGAAGCAGAAGATATGATTAATTTAGGCGTTCAAGAGTTCTATATTAAAATGGCCATTGATGGAGAAACCTTTGATCCTTTTTCCGCAGAAACGCTTAATGTTTTGCCAGCTGTTCATGAATCTTATAAAGATAAGATTATAGAACAGAGCAGGAAAAAATATACTTTTCCATTAGAAGAGGTAAAAAAGAAACTGGAAGAAGAGGAAAGGATAAAAGAAGAGGCTGAAGTAAAAAAGACAACAGCAAAAGTTAAAAAACCCGAAGAAAAAGACAAAGAACCAGAACCATTAGTTTAAATCATTTCAGAATTCAACCCTCGTTAAATCCGAGGGTTGAATTTTATAAAAAACAATATGCCTCAACCTAAAATAAAAACCTGCCAAAACTGCAAAGCCAAGTTCACAATAGAACCAGAAGATTTTGAATTCTACAAGAAGATAGATGTTCCAGAACCTACGTTTTGTCCTGATTGCAGAATGCAGAGGAGAATAGGATCTCGCAATAATCGCAAGCTTTATAAAAGGAAATGTAATTTTTCCGGTAAGGACATTATCTCTGTTTTTCATTCTGATAGTCCGTATAAAATCTATGAGCAAAAAATCTGGTGGTCTGACAAATGGGACCCAATGGATTATGGTCAAGATTATGATTTTGACAAGCCCTTTTTTGAGCAATTTTATGAACTATCAAAAGTTGTTCCTTGGCCTAATCTCAGAGTTATAAATTCTGCTGATTGTAATTATTGCAATGGAGTAATCAATTGCAAAAATTGCTATATGAGCACAGGATACAAAGCTGAAGATTGTCTGTATATGGATGGCGCTGCAATGGCAAAAGAATGCGTTGATTCAAGCTTAACAGTTAAATGTGAACGAATGTACGAAGACATTAATTGCAATAGTTCGTATAATATTGTTTATTGCGAATATTGCGATAACTGTATTGATTCGGCCTTTCTTTAT
>CAZYQY010000017.1:0-11045 GCA_964649795.1 uncultured Candidatus Saccharibacteria bacterium | reverse complement strand
CCAATGGATTATTATTCAACTGAATTAATTCCTTTACAATAGCAACTAAATCATTAAAGCGTATAACGCGATTTTGTTCAGTAATTGGGTCTGCAAGAGATAATCTTTGCCCCATTTTCCATCTGCCAACTTCGCCTAAGTCGTATCTTTCAAAAGAAAACATTGTTTCAATAAAAGAACGGGCATTATCTTCAGTAGCCAAATCACCTGGCCTGATTCGTTTATAAACTTCAACAAATGCCTGGCCAATTTCTTTAGAAGGATCTTTTCCAAGAGTGGATTCAATAAAGTCAAACTCTCCTTTATTAACATCAGCAAAAAGATTCTTGATTTTACTTGATGATAGTTCCTGAGATTTTGAATCATCTGATTTTTTCTCTAAAGCCCAGAAAACTCTCAATAATGCTGTTACTGGGACTTTTCTTTTTCTGTCAATTTTTACGCCAATGCTTTTGTCTGCGTCTGTTTCAAATTCCAGCCAAGCGCCTCTATTAGGAATTATTTTAGCTCCAAAAAGCTGCTGGCTCCTTAAAAAACGAGAAGTGAAAGACACTCCTGAAGACCTGATTAATTGTGAAATGACAACTCTTTCCACTGCATTAACAATAAAGGTGCCTCTTTCAGTCATTAAAGGAAAATCGCCCAAGAAAATATCTTGTTCTTTGATTTGTTTGGTTTTAGTATTGACTAATTTAACTCGGCAATACAAAGAAGCCTCATAAGAAACATTATGGGCTTTTGCTTCAATTTCATTATATTTAGGATCTTCTAAATGATAGTCTGAAAAATAGAGTTCAAAGTCCTTGCTGCTCCAATCTTTAATCGGAGAAATCTCATCAAAAAGATCCCGTAAACCTTTTTCCCAAAACCATTGATAAGATTTTTTTTGAATTTCAACAAGATCAGGCAAATGAAAATTGCTACGGGGGTCATTAGACATAAAAATAAACCTTTCCCCTGTTTAGAAAGGGCCTTGTTTTTTGTATTAAAATTTATCGAAAAAGAGAAATTATAATACCTTAAAGTTAAATCTTAATTCAGTATAAACAATTATATAAAAATGTCAAGCGCTACTCCACTGTCTGTGTCAACTGCTGTATCAGAGCCTGTATATTCTCATTCCCTGGCACTAATTGGTCAACAAACTGGAACTGGATTAAAGCGTCTTCGCTTCTTCCATTGGCCTGATAAGACAGGCCTAAAGCATAACGGCCATTAGCGTATCCAGGCGTAATAATAACTGCCTGCTCAAACATAGAGATTGCTTTGTCAAAATTATTAAGATTAAAATTAAAACGGCCAAGCTGGAAATATATTTCAGTAGCTGCCCCGGCTAAATCAGAACCGCGCTGAAAGCTCACACCTTTTAATTTATTCAAAACTAATTCCATTTGTTTAAGCCCTTCTTCTATTTCGCCTTTCTGCTCATAGACCAAAGCCAACTGAATATGAGCGTCTAAATAATCCTCTTTTAAATCAATGGCTCTTTGGCAATATTCAACTGTTTTGTCCCAATCTTTTTCTTCATTAATTAAATTCAATCTGCAGAGCTCCCTATAAAAGAAAGGATTAGTCGGCTCTAATTCAACTGACTTGGCATAGGCCTCCAAGGCAAAAGGCAGAGTTCCACCAACAAGTCCTCTTGAATCCCTGTAAATGTTTCCTAAGTTTTCCCAAGCAGCAACTGAATTCGGACTAAGAGTAACAGCAAATCTTGCTTGCTGAATAGCCCCTGATGCATATGCCTGTAAAAGCTGGGCATTTTGTTCTTGCTCTGTTTTATTTGCTTCGTCCCAAGCATTTATTAAATACGCTTGCGATAAGCTTCTCCGGTAATTTACTCGGTACTTGTTCAAATTAACTGCTTTTTCTATTCTTTGGACAGCTTCTGTATTGGTTTCTGCTGGCTGTATAAACTTAATTTCAGCTAAATAGAATCTGCCGCCTAAATAAAATAAGCTGATTAAGCCGAAAAACAAAATCAATAAAATAATATTCATAACTAGGCCGACTTCTGGCAGCTTCTTAAATGAAAAACTTATTTTCTTAAGCTTTTCGCCTTGAGCTTTTTGCCACACAACAATCAATAAGGCCGTCATGAACCAGAAAAAGAAATACAAAACAGTATTTCCTAGATAAACGAATTGAGCAACTAAAAGCGACAGCCAGGCCAAAATCAAAGGTAAAACCAATATTGGCGTAGAATTATTATCAGATGATTCATTTTCATCTAATTTCTTATTTTTAATTTTTAATAGGAAAATGAACATGATTAATAAAAACACGAAAATCAGCGATGCATAGGATAGAATGCCTAAAATGCCGGTTGTCCCAATAACTTCCAGCATATGGCTAGGCGCTTTGTCAAAACGAATGTTCCAAAAATTGCTTTGATTGAATTCAGCTGGCTTGAATCTGGCAAAATCAGACAAAAAGGTACCCTGGCCAGACCCAAGCACTGGATAATTTTTCAAACTTTGCCAAGTAATTTTTCCAGCAATCTGATTGTCTAAAATAAGCTCTTGAGGCAGAGGCGCTTTAACAAAATCAGGCGCCTGCGCCTTAAAACTTGTCCAAATGCCATACATGCCAATTATTGAAATAATCAATAAAGCAATTGGCAAAACTAAAAGATTGACTTTTTCTTTAAGTATTCGCGTCCAAAAACAGACCAATAATAAAATAAACATCACTATTCCCAAACATATCCAAGTTGGTTTAAAGTCAATTAACAAAATAAGGATTAATGAAGAAAAAATAAGTCCATAATGAACAATACCTTTAATTTCTAACTTATCTCTTTTTTTATCAATCAATAAGACACCTACTGTTAAGCTGATAACAACTGTTAAAAATATGCTTAATCCTTCCAAAGAGACGCTAACTGGGTTAAATGACTGTAAACTCATGATGTTGGGCAGTTTGGAAATCTTGCTCCAAACATTAAAAACAGAAAAGTAAGAAGCAATTATTGCAATGACGCTGGAGCATAAAAATACATTAATAACGCCCTTTAATGATAAGCTTAATCTTTTCTTGTTATTTATTGATATATTATTAACCACGACAAAATACATTACAGATAAACTTAGCAGGACAATCGCTGAATCAGAAAATCTGCCATAAAATCCAAGCCAAGAAGAAATTTTGTCCAAAGAAAAAATTGCGCTTGCAGACATAACAGCCATAAAGCCCAGTATCCAAATATCCAAAGGAGTCCTCTTAAAAACAATTTTTTTCTGAATAACAACCATCTTGATTAACCAAGCAATAAAGGATAATCCAATTAAAAAAACTAACAAATACTGCTTGTTAAATTCATATGCCTCCATTGTCCATGGCAGCCAGAATAAAGGCATTAGAAAAACAAGCCCGTATATGGAATACTTAATAACAAAATTGCATACTTTGCGCATATTTATATATTGTTATCCTGAACAATAGTGAAGGATCTATAGATTCTTCGCCTCCTGGCTCAGAATGACTTATTTATTATTATTATAACAATAGTACTATATTTTAAACAAATTCTCAACTGCCTTTATCCACAACTATTATATCTTTTCATGATGCTCTAATTTATTAACGCTATTGTCTGGATTTAGAACAATGCATATAGCATCTACCCTATATTGGCCTTTGTATTTTTTTATAGCTGCATAATTATCAGCGTTCCAGTAAAGTTTTTTTAATTTTTTCCAATTAATTGATTCCTCAGGCGAAACAAAAGCGCTGCTTCTTTTAGTCCTTACTTCCACAAATGTCAAAATATTATCTTTTTTAGCAATTATATCAATTTCAGAATATCTTGTCCTATAATTCTGCTCAATAATTTGATATCCCTTGTTTTCCAAATATTTTTTGGCGATTGATTCGCCTATTTTCCAAACAGATTTCATATTGCTTTCTTAATCTCTTTGACAATTTCTGCAGTTAATTTGGGATTTTCTTTTAAATATGCCTTGGCGCCTTCTATTCCCTGACCAAGCTTCTCTTTATTATAATGAAACCAAGCCCCAGCCCTATTAATCACTCCTGCATTCACTCCAGTATTCACAATATCCGCTAATCTAGAAATACCTTCATTGTAAAAAATATCAAACTCGGTCTGTTTAAAAGGCGCTGCCACTTTATTCTTAACCACTTTAGCCTTAATCCTATTGCCAATAATCTGATCGCCTTGTTTAATCTGCGCAGAACGCCTCAATTCCAAACGAACAGATGAATAAAACTTTAATGCTTTTCCGCCCGGCGTATCCTCTGGATTGCCAAACATAACTCCTATTTTAATCCTAATCTGGTTAATAAAAATAACTGTTGTCCCGCTCTTAGCAGTAATAGCCGTTAATTTACGGAGCGCTTGGCTCATTAAGCGCGCTTGCAAGCCAATATGATGCTGTCCCATTTCGCCTTCAATTTCCGCTCTCGGAGTTAAAGCAGCCACTGAATCAATTACTACAACGTCAATCGCGCTTGATTTAACCAAGCTTTCCAAAATCTCCAATGCCTGTTCTCCTGTATCTGGCTGTGAAATAAGCAAATCATTAATTTTGACCCCTATTTTTTGGGCGTATTCAGGGTCCAAAGCATGTTCTGCATCAATAAAAGCGGCTAATCCGCCTCTTTTTTGCGCTTCAGCAACAATATGAAGAGCCAATGTAGTTTTTCCGCCTGATTCAGGCCCAAAAACCTCAATAATCCGTCCCTTGGGCATTCCCCCCACCCCTAAAGCCAAGTCCAGAGATATAGAACCAGTGGGAATAGCGTCAACATCAACATGTTTTGCATCGCCTAATTTCATAATTGCGCCATCGCCAAAACGGCTTTTAATTTCATCAACAGTTGCTTCTAAAATACTTATTTTTTTATCTTTGTCCTCCTCTGTTTTTTTCTTTGTCATATATCTCTTATTTTATTCTAATTGTTTATAATGGTCAAGTATACTACGTGCCTTAAATAAGCCACGTGGCATACTTTAATGTAAATTACATATTAAAATATAGCGGCATACTTGCTTCTCCTACACAATGCGTTTCAAACCCTTACTTTAATTTGAACCTCCAAAAAAATCTAAATGCGAGCTTCTTCTAAAAATTAAATTTCCCAAACATCTTTAACAAGAATATTAGCAATAGAATCAAACTCGCTGTCAATAGAAACAAAACTTAATTTTATATCTGGATACGCTTCTAAAAATAACTTATAATAATCTTTTCTTATACTTTTAGCGCTTGTTTTCACTTCAAAAGCGTTTTTGCCCGCGATAAAATCAATTTCTTTTTGGTTGACTGTTCTCCAAAATCTTATTTCGTCCCTGTCGTACTTTTCTGTCAATTGTCTATAAACAGCATTTTCCAACAATTGCCCCTTATCGCTTCTTGTCTCAAACGGATTAAAATTATCAACAAAAAAATTCCTTAATCCTAAATCCATAAAATAAACCTTTGGCATTTTAGTAATTTCTTTTCTAATATTCTGAAAAAACGGTTTTATTAGCGCTAAATGAAAAGATTTTTGCATGACATACAAATAATTATCAATGGCTGATCTGGAAACATTCAGAGTATTTGCCAATTCCGACGCATTGCATAATCCTCCAACTTGGCCGGCCAAAATCTTGAACAATTTATAAAACATTTCATCTTGCTTTATATTTGACTCATAAATGTCTTTTTTTATGTAAGAGTACGCCAATTCTTTTAAAATTTCCTTTTTTTCTTCTATTGGAGATAAAACCACTCTTGGATAACCGCCGAAAATCATAAATTCCCTATAATAAACGCTCACTTTATTTTTTTCTTCTAAACTTAATTTTTTAAAATCATTTTTAGCCAAATCATCCTTATTTTTAAATCTCAAAAATTCGTTGAAAGAAACCGTGCATACATTAAAGATTTTTTTTCTGCCAGCCAATGACTCTTTAAACTTCTTGTCCAAATAGAACGCTGATGAGCCGGAAACAATCAATTTTATTTTCTCCCCGTATTCGTCGAAAATAAATTTAAGAAAATTAGAAGGATCCTTTAAATATTGAACTTCGTCAATAAAAACAAAATTTCTCATATTTAAGTCCAAAGAAAAAATCTTAAATAGATTTCTCGGAGTTTTGTTTAATAATCCTAAATATTCTGGATCCTCTAAATTTAAAAAATAACATGGTTTATTCTTGATTTCTAGCTCCGTTTGTATTTGTTTTAATATAGTTGTTTTGCCGGATTGTCTGGCGCCAGAAAAAACCAATATCTCTTTGGCGTCCAAATACTTTTTTGATTTTATTGTAACATCTCTTATTATGCTCATAAATACATTTTATCCGATTTTTTGTATTTGTCAAATACATTTTATCCACATTTGCTAATTTTTTATCTTAAACCTCCTCGCCCCCGCCCTATACAGCTCCCCTACTTCATCCACAGATAACGCCCTATCATACACCCGCACTTCGTCTATGAGACCTGATAATAAGCTCGTAACTCCAGATCCACTAATCTGTAAATTATCACTTCCCGCATAAATAGAAGTATGTGTGGAAAAATCACCATCATCTGAAACTACACTTCCATCTACATAAGTATCAAAAACACCGCCATCAAAAACAACCACTATATGATACCACTGATTTAGTAATAAATTTGTTTGTGCTGTTTTGAATTCATAATTACTTCCATTTGAAGAAACTAAAAGAGTAAGGTCTTCATTGCTTTTGATATATATATAATAAGACCTTTTGCCAGATGACCCTGTATATTTATTTATTATTTTCTTATTATTGCCATCTGAACTAATATTTACCCAAAAGCTCCAAGACATAGAAGTATGTCCATCTAAACTATCATTATCGCCAACCAGAATGTAATCATCCACCCCATCAAAATCCAAGGCTTGGCCAGAGATGCCGATTACTGGGGTGGCGCCATTGACCACATTGCCATTATTAGAATTGCCACTACGGTCAAGAGCTTCTGCGGTTGTAGAACTCCAATCCATATCCTGCCCATTAAAAGTCCAATTACCTACCAAGCCGTCGTTTAAGCGATAAGTAGTAGGCGCGTTCACAATCGTGACCCGATTCAAACTTTCCTCCGCCCCGAATGTCATAAACTCGCTTACGGCTGATTGGTTGTTATATTCTGTTGCTATGTCTTGGGCAGAACGGGCGATGTTGGAAATACGCACTTCGTCTATTGTGCCGTCAAATGGTAAAGCCCCTCCATTCCTTGAACCAATAAATAACTTTTGCGTGGGACTATCTGGATGAGCAGTCATAGCCTTTTCTCCTGATGAGACTGTATTACGATAAAATGTCACTCCAGTTCCATCTGAATTAATAACTATTACCACATGTTGCCAAACATTAGAATCTAATGTGAAACCACTATCAACGACGCTACCGCCTCCATCAACTGTCTTTAAAGCAGAACCAGGCATTAAGATAATATTATAACCATTAGCAACATCACTCCTTTTTGCTAATATATAAGTATTTTGTTCTTCATCTGGATTAACCCATGCAGAGAGAGTTAAACTTTTATTTAAATTCAAACTACTCCCGCTACCCGCATCCACATAATCATCCACCCCATCAAAATCCAAAGCTCCGTTTGCCTGCCCGTCAACTAAATCATCGCTGTTCATAAGTACGCTTGAGCCGTCGTTATTGTATTTGGTGCTGTCAAGAAAATCAGGATAGGTTGTAGTCGCCACTCCATCGTGGGCTAAATGATTGACCATCACATACTCATCATCCCACACGCCTGTGGTTGTGGCTAAATCAGAAGCTGAGGCATTGCCATAATACATATAAACAACCTTGTCTGTTGTGGATGATATGTCTGTATTAATCCAATAAACCATCTCTCCTGTGTCTGAATCAAACTTTTCTCTCTCATAATTAAGCAGGGTTTCTCCGTCAGAATCAGTGAAAACAATATCATAGCCATCGCTGTTCCCCACATGCCCGTCATGGGCGTAAGATTTCAAATCAGATAAAGTCGTGGTTGCCAAAACAGCAAAGCTGTCTGTAGTTGTGGAAATTTGGCTGGATTGCAGGGTTATGGCTCTTCTATATTTCCAGTTGGCATTATACCATCTGCCGCTGTTTGTGTATGGAGTGTTCACCTGGGTTGTTCTAATAGTAAAAGCACCATGCGTAGAGCCGGAACAGTTGCCATCATCATTGCAGACAAAAGCGTAATAATCTTTCGCGCCAACATCATCCGCTTGGACAATATAAGTTGCTGTTTCCGGGTCGCTGGTGGTAAAAGCGGTAGAACTGGCATAATGCCCGCCGTCGCAGTTTTGGCCGGTCAAAGAATCTGTTTTGCAAATTTTAACTTTAACATTTTCACTAGGATCAATATCATCGTTCCAGTCAACGGAAAAAGTAATAGTGGAGCTATGCTGGGCAGGATCCGGAGAATCTGTAA
The DNA here is from genome assembly GCA_964649795.1 of uncultured Candidatus Saccharibacteria bacterium. Classification (GTDB taxonomy): domain Bacteria; phylum Patescibacteriota; class Minisyncoccia; order Portnoybacterales; family UBA2143; genus JABMPX01. Next base: position 2,619 of record CAZYQY010000017.1, on the reverse strand, counting down.
CAGAAGTAATGCTTGGAACAATGCTCTCCTCCGCCCCGAATGTTATAAACTCGCTTACTGCTGATTGGTTGTTGTATTCTGTTGCTATGTCTTGATCAGAGCGGACGATGTTAGAGATACGCACTTCGTCTATAGTGCCGTCGAAGTAAGGGTTATATCCTGAAGCAATATAATAATTATTTGCTGTATCAGTTCTATCTACATAATCATGAACTGTTGATGCAACATAAGAACATTCCTGACTATTTAAATACCAATGATAAGCCTGACCTGCATCAACTAAATCTACAAAAGTCACAAAATACCAAGTTCCAGTAACAAGTGTATGGTCACATTCTAAATAATCATAGGTTGCATCATACTGTCCAAAAGAAGATAATCTATTATTAACTCCTATTCTTAAATATGTTTGTGGACTGCTGTTATTATAAGTATTTCCAATACTAAAAACACCCGTATTTACTCCTACTTGGTCCAATTTTATCCAAGCACTTATAGTTTTAGGTTGTCTATATAATTCTTGGAGAGTTCCATAAGCATAATCATTCCCCCCATCAAAATCCAAACTCCCGTCTACTTGTCCTGCTACTTGGTCTTCGGTAAGCATTGTCCCTGCAGAAGTTCCATCATTATCATTTGAAGTTGAATCTATTATCTGTGGAGCGTCGCCTGATGGGTCTTCTTGCATATGCTGAACCATCACATAATTATCATCCCACACGCCTGTGGTTGTGGCTAAGTCCGAAGCTGAGGCATTGCCATAATACATATAAACAACCTTGTCTGTTGTGGATGATATGTCTGTGTTAATCCAATAAACCATCTCTCCTGTGTCTGAATCAAACTTCTCTCTCTCATAATTAAGCAGGGTTTCACCATCAGAATCAGTGAAAACAATATCATATCCATCACTTCTTGCTTTGCTTGCCAAATCAGCGTCTGTGCTTGTAGCTAAAACAGGGAAGCTATCCGTAGTTGTAGATATCTGGCTGCTGTTTAGATTAATCCTTTTCCTGTATGACCAGCTAGAGCTGTACCATGGATCTAATAATCCATAACCTCCTTTATCTCCTTTTGCTTCTATGTAGAACTCTCCCTTGGAAAAAGGAGGATAATTGATTGCCATTCTGAAATATGCTGTTTCTTTGGATTCTGTGATGTATTCAGTGCGTTTTTTGACAATAAGGCCTGATTTGGGTGTATCATGTTCTCTTGTCCAAAGACGGGCAATGAAATTGAATATTTTCTTTATTCTAGTAGGTTCTTCATATACATCTTGTTCTTGAACAAGAGCAAATGGCTGGTCAGATAATGAAATCCATTGTTTTTCTATTTTATCCCATTTTTCTATGTTTTCTACATCTCCTTGCTTATTATCAAAATATACTTGTAAGTCAATCAATTCTGCTCCTCTGTTAGTGTTTTTGATATTAAAATATACTATGTTGTTATTGAATCCATCATAGTTTTTTTTATCGCTTTTTATTATTAAATCTTCATTAGTATTGTCATCTGTGTATGAAAAAAGAATCTTCTGGTCCAAGGCATGAAGTATGTCTTCTCCTATGTCAGGATTAGAGATTCTGTATGCTAAAAACATACTTATGCAGAATAGCAAAGATAAGGTAATAATATATGTTATTTTTTTGTGTTTGATGAAGAATTTTTTCATATGCCCTCTTCCTCAACTACAGGTTCTTTCCCGATTTCTTCCAAATCATCCTGATTTGGTTCAGAAATCGCGGACTCTCGATTTTCTTCCTCCGACTCTGTCGGAGATAAAATCGGAGCTTCTACTACGGGTTCTTCCTCTTCTTCTATTATTGGTTCTTCTTCAGCTACTTCTTCCTCTACTACAGGTTCTTCAGCTACTTCTTCCTCAACTACAGGATCCTCAACAATTTCTTCTTCTACTACAGGTTCTTCCTCTTCTACAACAGGCGCCTCTTCTTCTTCTTCTACTACTACGGGTTCTTCTATAACTGGCTCAGTTGTAGTAGAAATTACTTCTAGAGTTGTGGTTCCCGTCAACATGGTCTGCACTATCCAGTAATCAAAATTAAGTTCTTTATTAGTTGTTCCACTCAAACAGAGCCGAAATAATTCAGCGTCTCTTTTCTCGCAAACCCACCATGATTTGCCTTTCAAATCAGAATTGAATGTGATAAAGATTTTAGAAGTGCTTGCAATTCTATTATTCTCAATAACAGCAAAATCAGAATCAATAGGAACAATTCCTGTTCCTGTAATCTGATTTTCCCCATCAGGCAAAGTCATCTGCCCTCCCTCAACAATTTCCAAATCCTTGACTTTCAGCTTGTCAATAACAACGTAGCCGTCATCATCCAACGCTAATTGAAAATCTTCCCCATTCTCATCAACAAAAGTTAAATCTACCGGTAATGTGTCAAAGACAGCCTCAAGCGTCTCAGTTGAAAGCGTTTCCAGCATAGCTCACCTCCAATCCGATGTTACCTACATATACCACTTATCCTTAAAAGAAGTCCAGCCTGCTATTATATAGATTCTTTATCAACCTCACCCCCTTTAGGTTTTTATTAGGTGACCCCATCCCCCTTTATCCCCCTTCCCCTTGATAAGGGGAAGGGGGACGGTTAT
>CAZYQY010000016.1:0-11272 GCA_964649795.1 uncultured Candidatus Saccharibacteria bacterium | reverse complement strand
GCAACAAATAATCGGCACGTCTTTGAGTTTGGGCGTGCCGTTTTTAATTACGATTGGTTACCGCATCCCAAAATAGGTTCTAACATCGTCTATCCAGCGGAGCCAAATTGTTTTCCACATATAAAACTTGACAATCATAATAAATTAGACTATATTTGAATATAGAAAGTCGCCTGCGCCTCCTTTGGGAGTGTGCAGGTCTTTTTTTATTATGTTATAATATAAATATGGAAAGAGTTTGTATTTTTATTGATGGTGCTAATTTTTATCATTTAGTATTAAAAAAACTTGGTTTTCAAGAGATTAATTTTGATTATGATAAATTTGTTCATTTTTTATCTAATAATAGAAAAATTTCAGATAACGGTAAGAGATTTTATGTTGGGACGGTGCCTGAAAAAGTTGGAGATAAAAGAACCAAAAAAGCCATGTCTAATCAAACAACTTTTTTCACAATCTTAAAGAAAAATAATTGGGAAATAAAAACAAGTAAACTTCGAAGAAGAATAGAAGAGATATCTATAGATAATCGTGTAATTGGATACGAAAAATTTAAAAAAATGGGATTGAAAAAGATACAATATGAAAGATATAGAGAAAAAGGTATAGATGTAAAATTAGCAGTTGATTTAATAGTTGGGGCAATTGATGACAAATATGATACAGCTATTGTTATTAGCTCTGATGGAGACATTATTCCTGCTATTGATTGGGTTAGAAATAGGACAGATAAGAAAATTGAATATGTAGGATTTTCTATAATTGATAAAAACGATTCTAAAAATTCAACAAATCCACTTTTATCTATGATTTCGAAGGCAGATATAAAGAGAATTTTAGTAGAATCTGATATAAAGCCATTTATTCAGAAAACTTTATTTGATAAATAAAGTAAATTTTAATATTATGGTTTTGTTAATTCTGGGATAAAGAAATAATCTTTAGTTATTTGCCAATAGGTTCGGACGTCGTCTGTCTTGCGGAGCATAGAAGGGTATAATAATACATAGTAGGGTATAGTAGAGTATAAAAGTAGCCGTTTATTTACGCGGTTATTTTTTGTTCTAAGCTGGACCATCAAATTTGTTTGACATTTACTATTTATAATGGTATATTATAATTTAGTTAGGAGAATATAAGTTCTTTAAATTAACCAAAAAGAGGAGATGAAAAATGAAAAGATTGATTGAAATGATTCTTCCTGTTATAATTGGTATTATGGTACATAAAAGAGAATCTCTAACACAAAAAGAGCGTTGGGCTCAAGATGCATTTATTAGTGCTCTTAAAATAGCATCTCATAAGACAGGAAAGCCAGTTGTAATTGCTATGGTTGGTCTTGTTGGTTCTGGGAAAAGTTCAGTGGCTAAAGAACTTGCAAGGATTCTTCTTGCAACAATTATTGAAGGTGATGATATTCGTGTCCAGCTTCGTAAACAAAGTGAACATTACGAAGGCGCCAGAAAAATTGCCGAAAACACCGTTTTGAAAATCATTGAGCAAGGTGGCAATGTTATTCTGGACAGCGATCATATTGATCCAAAAAAACGAGCCAGCTTGAGAGAAAAAATTAAGCAAACGGGAGCCAAGCTGATTTTTATCCGAACCCATACGGACTATGATGTGATGGCTGGACGGGCAATTGGCGTTAAATATCGTCTGTCAGAAGATGACTTCTTTGGCGGAGCAGGTCTCAAGTCAAAGTGGCAGGGTAATAATCCAGGGGCGGTCGTCAAACTTAGAGAGATGTGGAGGAGAACACCAAATCATTATCGATGGGAGAATAGGGTTGGTGGAAGGTGGGTTTTGGAAAAACTGCCTTTCAGTATTTTTGCTACAGTGGATACTACTAACGAAAACAAATGGAAAGCAGAAATCCAGAAAGTAGCAAAACGCATTCTTCAATTTTAAAGACAGGACATAAGAGGTACTTAAAAAAAGTACCTCTTTAATTATTTGATAATATTTTTAAAATTATCCACGATGCGGAATTAATGTTAGTATTTTAATACATTCAGAATTAGATAATTTATCAAAATACCAAGTTCTAACTTTATTCCACGCTCGGAGCTGAGTTATAAAAACGGCTTAACCAAGCCGTTTTTGGTTTGTTATTTATCCACTATTATAAAATTATATAAAGTGATATAATTGGATAAAATTAGCGAGTCGTTTTGGCAATAAAGCTTTTATTAATAACAGTTGTATTAGAAATATGATTTGACATAAATACTATGCAAGAATTTATATTCAATATTATTAAACAAAATGCAGTAGATGTTATATGGATAATTATTCTATTCTTTTTTAGTAGAATGATATTAAAGCTTGTAGTTAAACGACTTGTACGAATAGCTGATGATGGAGATGACAGCCGCGTCTCTCAAAAGGAAAAAAGAGCAAAAACCTTAGGGTATATTATCTTGGCTACTGGTAATATTATTATCTGCGTTATTATTCTATTGATGGTTTTAAGTTTATTTGGCATAGACATAACGCCAATTTTGGCTGGGGCAGGTGTAATAGGACTGGCCATCGGTTTTGGGGCTCAGTCTTTAGTCAAAGATTTTGTTTCTGGATTATTTATTTTAGTTGAAAACCAATACGGCATTGGTGATAAAGTAAAAATTGGCAATTTTGAAGGCAAAGTTATCAGAATTACCATGCGTTCCACTATATTAAAAGATGATGAAGGAAAAATATATTATATATCCAATGGATCAATTAACAATGTAATCAGAATACCTTAATTTTTCTAAAATAAGTTTAAAAATCGTCCCATCGAAGGAGCCATAATCAATAAACTAAATCTGACACTGTGAGCTTAAATCAGGAATATAAATCTCTCCAGCTTCCATAATCTTGGTTCTAACGTCGTCCACGATGCGGAGCCCTGATTTGACAGAATAGTATCTTTATGCTATTCTGTTTTTAGTTGTTTCCCAATTAAATAAATCTTAAAAGGAGAAAGAGATGAAGATTAAAAAAATTGAGCTAAAAGAGGATATTGATACATCAAGTTTTTCTTATGTAGATCTTATTGTAATAAAAAAGAATGGCAAGAAATCCGAGTATCGGCTTTCTGAAATCTGGGCTGATAAGTTCAAACGTCTAATGCAAGTAGGTGAGGAAGAGGGAACTTTTGGTCAGGTTGGCACGCAGTTTGCACATCACTATCTTGGGTACAGAAATTGGATTTCGGAAAATGGTAAGAAGCAAGAAACAGAACTTTTATTTTATGAATTTAGGAAAAAACAATTATTAAAAAGAATGACTTTAGTAGCGATTTTTATTCTGTTTTTCGGGGTTGTATTATGCTTTTATCTCTGAAAATTCAAAAGCGGTGGGAGAAATTAGTAATCACACAACATTTATCAAATAAGACCGGGCTGTCTTAAGCAGAACGGTCTTTTTTTATAAAACAGATTCTAAAATCGTCCTAGTGAGGAATTTTAATTAAAACCATTAGCTAATTGTAGTAAATTGTTGACTGAACTTAAGTTTTCCTTAATTCTATTCCAATCTAAGGTTCCGAAAGTGTTCTTAATGGGAAGCCATCATAATCGTCTTTATCTAGGCGGTTTTTGATTTATATGATAGGATGAAATTATGGAATTATTAACCAAAACAACATGGGAAGAAGTTTTTGATGGATGGAGAAAAAGAGAAGCTAATAATCCAGGATGGATTGAAACTGCTACAAAAATTAAGGGTTGGCCTAACTGGGAGTCATGGAGAAGATTTACCGCAAGTCAAATAAGGGCAGATAAGCTAAATTGGGGAGAATATAAACTTACTAACCCCTTAGTTGAAATATCTAGTATGTTGGTTGGCCCTTATACAAGATGGCAATCAATGTTACCAAATAAAAATATTTCTTCTTTTAATGATTTGTTAGAAATACCAGAAAGATACAATCAATTTAGAGAACACGATACTGTTGTTTCCATAATGAATAGTATGCCGTTTGATACTGAGTTTATAGGTTTGTTAAGAAAAGACAATAATAAAATAGTTTGTTTAGAAGGACATCATAGAGCTGTAGCAATTACATTAGCCAAAAAGCTAAATAAAAAGATAGACTTTAATAAAGCTAATATCATAATTTCATTAGCACATCTATCTGAAAAAGATAATTATCTACTTGACGATACACTAAAAAGGGGTTCTTCAAAGAATCCCAAAGAGTGAATTTATCCAAAACAGGTTCTAATGTCGTCCACGATGGAGAGCAGATATTTAAAAACGGCTTAATCAAGCCGTTTTTAGTTTATTTATTTAAATATATAAAATTACCTATATCTTTTTTAAAGGTGTGCAGTTTTTTTATTTGTGCTATAATATTATTATGAATATTAGAAGTAGAAGAATAACAGGATTTTTTGGAGTCCTTTTAGGATTATTCTTAATTGTACTTAGTATTTTTAAAGACCTTTGGGTATTAATTTATGGAATCCCTATTTTTATTATTGGAATTTTTATTTTCTTTAACAAAAAAGAAGATGATATCGAAAAAATTAAAAGTCGCAAAAATTAAATAAATAAGCAAAAAATAAAATGTCAGATATAATTATTACAACCGGGAATAAAATTCCTGGAAAAAAAATCACTAAAATTCTTGGAGTTGTTAAGGGTAGCACGGTTAGAGCAAGAAATATTGGGAGAGATATTGGTGCTGGATTAAAGAGTATTGTAGGTGGAGAGGTTAAAACGTATACGGAGATGACAATGAATGCGAGAGACGAAGCATATAATAGAATGGTCAATGAAGCATTAGATATGAAAGCTGATGCAATTATTGCTGTTCGATTTACAACATCAATGGTAATGGCGGGAGCTTCTGAAATGCTTGCATATGGAACTGCAATTAAGATTAGCGAATAATCCATTTGAGATAGTAGTGACTGTACTCAAAACTAGGAATCCTTATCTTATAATTTAACTGTCTAAAACAAGTTCTAATGTTGTCCAGCCCGCGGAGCAAACGTCTAGAAACGGCTTAATCAAACCGTTTTTTAGTTTTACCCAAACTAGACATTAAGACTTTTTAAAAGAAAACAAGCCTCTAAATGGTTTATAAATCAGAGCATTGATCTTTTGTAACTATTTATGATATAATTAAATATAGTCTTGCTTTGAGCGAGGCATTTTAATTAGAGATAAATATATGGAAATTAGGAATATTGCTATTATTGCCCACGTTGATCACGGTAAAACAAAAATTACTGATGCTTTAATGCGCCAAACAGGGGCAACAACTAATGAGTCCGTTAGTATGGACAGTAACGTTCTAGAAAAAGAGCGGGGTATTACAATTTATGCAAAAAATGCTTCTATGTTCTATAAAAATACAAAGATTAATATTGTTGATACGCCAGGGCATGCGGATTTTGGTTCAGAAGTGGAACGCGTTTTGCGATCAATTGATTCTGTGCTTCTTGTTGTTGACGCGCAAGAAGGTCCTATGCCGCAGACAAAATTTGTTTTAAAGAAATCATTAGATCTTGGTCTTAAACCATTGGTTGTTTTAAATAAAATAGATAAGCCAGCTGCTAGACCAAAAGAAGTTATCGAAGAAGTGCTTGAGCTGTTTATGAATTTGGGAGCCAATGATGATCAGTTAAATTTTCAAATTGTCTATACTATTGCAAAAGATGGAATAGCTAAAAAGGAATTAGATCAGGATTCAAAAGATATGGTTCCATTACTTGATGCGATAATAGAAAATGTTGATCCGGCCTTAGCTGAAGTAGATAAACCATTACGGATGCAGTCATTTAATTTAGATTATGATAATTATCTTGGTCGTTTAGCGATTGCTCGCATCTATCAAGGAAGAGTCAAAGAAAAAGACCAACTCTTTATTAAACGAGTTGATGGGACAATCCAAAAAGGGACAATGACTAAGCTTTTTACCTTTGAAGGTTTTACAAGAAAAGAAGTTCAATCTGCTCAGGCAGGAGATATTGTTGTTATAGCCGGACTTCCTGAAATTAACATTGGTGATACAATGGTTACAGATGAATCAGTTGATATTTTGCCACATATTGCTGTTGATGAACCAACTCTTTCTCTTAGTTTTATGGTTAATGATTCTCCTTTTTCTGGTCAAGAGGGAAAGTTTGTGACAAATTCACAATTAAAAGAACGTTTAGAAAGAGAATTAGAAGTTAATGTAGGAATTAAGGTTAATTTTTCCCAAGCAGATCAATATATCGTTCATGGACGCGGAGAAATGCATATCGCTATTTTATTAGAGAATATGCGTCGGGAGGGTTATGAAGTACAAGTTTCTCAACCGCAAGTGATTTTAAAAGAAGAAAAAGGGCAAATTCTTGAGCCGTTTGAAGAGCTTATTATAGATGTGCCAGAATCTTTATCTGGTCTTATTATCGAAAAGATTGCTAAGCGTAAAGGAACTATAATGGAAATGAAAACGCACCATCTTAATGCCAGATTGATATTTGAAATTCCAACGCGTGGTTTACTTGGACTTCGCTCGGAATTTATGATTGATACGCGAGGGGAAGGAATTATGGCTTCGCGCATTGTTGGTTTCCGGCCACATCTAGGCGAGATTAAACGTCGCCAAGTTGGTTCGATGGTTTCGATGGCAACTGGTAAAACACTTGGTTTTGCCCTTTCTAATTTACAAGATCGGGGAGTCCTTTATATCGGTCCGAATGTAGAAGTGTATAAAGGTATGGTTATTGGAAATGTTAGCAAAGGAGCAGATATGGCTGTTAATCCAACTAAAGGGAAGCAGTTAACTAATGTGCGTGCATCTGGATCTGATGATGCTCTAAATTTAACACCTCCAATGAAGCTTACCTTAGAACGTTGGTTGGAAATTATGGCTGATGATGAATTACTAGAAATTACTCCAAAATCTGTTCGACTTAGAAAAAAAGTATTAAAACAGTAAGTTATTAATTGAATTTATTGTTGTTTTTGGATAGTTGAAATAAATAAGTAAGCTTTATTGTATAAATAATAGGAGCCATATATGTCTAAATCGCCAAGTCGGCTTCCAGATGAGGAAATTGTGCGTATGGTTCAGTCAGGCAAAATTGAGTCATTTAGTATTAATGGAGAGATTGTTTCAAAGAAAACCGCGCAATTGCGCGGCTTATTTTTGTAGAATGGCAGGACATTTGATAAGCAATAGAACCTAAACAGGCTTTTTTGAATTGTGGATAATTGGATGATTGACGTAATGTGCTATGGGTATATGCTTATAATAGATAGCTAATAGATAAAAAGGTCATGCTATTATAACTAAATCATTTAATTAAACACTATGAAAATAGCAATAAGTTCAACAGACAAAAGCATTGAAAGCAAGGCTTCTGATGTTTTCGGCAGATGCCTTTATTTTATCATTGTTGAAATTAAAGATGGTAAAATAGAAAAAACCGAAGCAATAAAAAATAAAAGCGTTGACCAGACTGATGGAGCTGGTATTTCAGCCGCTAAACTAATGGCAGAGAAAGATATTAACGCTGTGATAACAGGGAATGTAGGGCCAAGGGCTTTAGATGTTTTAAGGCAATTTAATATTGAGATTTATTCCGGAGAAGGAATTATAAAAAATCTTTTGCAGGAATTCATAGACAAAAAACTTAAAAAGATAGATTAATATGAAATTGGTTATTCCTACGAACAGTAAAGAAGGCTTGGATGATAAAATAGCCGAACATTTTGGTCGATGCTCTACTTATACTTTTCTCAATGAAAAAGGCGAGGTAATTGAGATTATAGATAATATCAGTGAACATATGGGAGGAGATGGCCTACCCCCTGAATTAATGAAAAAGCATGGGGCAAATGTTTTATTATGCAGAGGTCTTGGACCAAGAGCAATTAATTCATGCAAAGAACTGGGGATTGATGTATATGTGTATGAAGCAAATACAGTAAGGGACATTTTTAATCTCTGGCAAGATAACAAACTTAAAAAAGCAGGAATAGAAGACTCTTGCGAACAACATAAAACATGAGAATAGCAGTTACAGGCGGAAAAGGAGGCACAGGCAAATCATTAGTGGCTACTTCTTTGGCAGTTGAATTTGCTAAGAATAGAAAAACCGCTCTTTTAGATGTTGATGTGGAATGTCCAAATGACCACCTTTTGCTTTCCGTTAAAAGAAAAGAATTTACTAGAATTTATCAGTCTATACCAAAATGGGATTTTAATAAATGCACAAAATGCGGCAAATGCGCTTCTGTTTGCAAACAGGATGCGATTGTTTTTGTAAAAGATAAATACCCAGCTTTTGTAAAAGATCTTTGCATTGGATGTAAAGCTTGTATTGTTGCTTGTCCACAGAATGCTATTTCTGAAACCGAAAAAGAAATCGGTACAGTTTATACAGGGAAGAATTATAAGGTTAATTTAATTTCAGGCGAGCTTAAATTGGGTGAATTGGCTTCTGGCGAAGTAGTGGCTGAAGTCAGAAAATACTCTGAAAAAATCAACAAAAAATTAAAAGCCGAAATTATCTTAATTGATTCAGCTGCTGGGATCGGTTGCCCTGTGATTGCTTCATTGGTTGGAACTGATTATATTGTTGCTGTTACTGAACCAACTCCGTCTGCTTTGCATGATTTAAAACGAGTTTTGTATTTAGCTAATCATTTCCAAATTAAGCATGGAATTGTTATTAATAAGCATGATTTGGCGAGAAATTTTTGTTTGAAAATAGAAAAGTTTGCTAAAAAAAATAACATTAAAATTATTGGTAAAATTCCTTATAAAAAGGATTTTGTTGATTCAACTATTAAAATGAAGCCAGTGGCTGAAATCAACCCTGATTATCAAAAATTATTCCAAAAAATTATTAATCAAATAAGTTTAGCAACAAAATGAATAAAACAGACATTTTAATTATTGGCGGCGGACCTGCCGGAGTAGTGGCAGCCATCACTGCGAAAAAGAATTATCCATCAAAGCAGGTGACATTAATCAGAAAAGAACAAAAAAGCATTATTCCCTGTGGTATTCCTTATATTTTCCATCGTTTGAATTCAGTTGAAGAAAATGTAATATTAGACAAATCTCTATTGGATAATAAAGTCAATTTAGTTGTGGACAAGGCGCTGAAAATTATACCAAAAGAAAAAGAAGTAATTCTTAAGAATAAACATGTTTATAATTATGATAAATTAATTTTAGCGCTTGGCTCAAAACCGCAATTAGTTCCTATTCCAGGTATAGAAAAGGAGGGCGTTTGGCTAGTTAAAAAAGATTATGAATATTTAAAGAAATTTAGAGAGGCGGTATTAAAAAGCAAAAAGATAGTTGTTATTGGTGGTGGTTTTATTGGAATTGAATTTGCCGAAGAATTAAGTCGTATTAAGAATTTAGACATTAGTATTATTGAAATGATGGATCATTGCCTAATAACGAATTTTGATAAAGAATTTGTATTGCCAGCCGAGGAAAAAATAAAAAATAAAGGAGTTAAAATATATTCTGGAAGAAAAGTGGAAAAAATAGATGGCGATAAAAAGGTTAAGTATATAAAGCTGGATAATGGAGATAAAATATCAGCTGATTTAGTTATTTTATCAATAGGGGTTTGCCCTAATATTAATTTAGCTAAAGAAGCTGGCATTAAAACAGAAGAAAATGGCGGAATATGGGTTGATGAATATTTAAAAACAAATGTGCCTGATATTTTTGCTATAGGAGATTGTGCCCAAACCAAAGACTTTATTACTGGCAAGAATACGCTAATAATGCTTGCTTCTGTTGCAGCTAGTGAAGCCAGAATTGCAGCTAGTAATTTATATAAGTTAAAGATTATTAGAGAGAATAAAGGCACGGTTGGAGTTTTTTCTACTTATATTGACGGTTTAGTTTTAGGAACAGCTGGATTAACAGAGCAAAGAGCCAAAACAGAAGGATTTGATTATGTTATTGGAGAAGCACAGGCGCCTAATCACCATCCAGCAAAATTAGCAAATACCGAATTAATAAAAGTAAAATTGATCTTTGCCAAATCTTCTGAAAATTTGCTTTTAGGCGGAGAAATTATGGGGCCTGAAAGCGCTGGCGAGATGTTGAATATATTAGCTATGGCTATCCAACAAAAAGCTTCGCTTTTTGATTTTAACACTTGGCAAATAGCAACTCATCCTCTTTTAACATCCGCTCCAACTGTTTATCCTTTTATAGTAGCGGCTCAAAACGCAATATTAAAATTATGAAAGAAAAAGTAGCGCTAATTTCAATATTAGCTAATGTATTTTTAGCTGGAGGCAAACTAATAGCTGGATTTATAACTGGATCTGCTGCTGTTTTTGCCGAGGGTTTGCATTCAGGAATGGATATACTGTCCTCTGGAATAAGCTTTGCTGGCATTAAAATAGCCAAAAAACCAGTAGACAAAAAACACCCCTATGGCCATTACAAATTTGAGGTTATGGCTGGGCTCATAATAACTATAATTCTGTTTTTAACAGGGGGTTTTATTGTAATGGAGTCAATCCGCGAATTTAATAATCCATTGCCTGTGACTATTGGGTATTTGGCTTTGGGTGTAATGTTGGCCTCGGCTCTGATTAATGAAGTAATGGCTAGATTAAAAATTTATTACGGCAAAAAAGAAAATTCTGTTTCTTTATTATCTGACGGGGTTCATTCTCGAGTTGATGTTTATGCATCATTGGCAATCTTAGTAGGACTATTTTTCACTAAGTATTGGATTTATATTGATTCGGTTTTAGCTTTATTAATTGGTTTATATATTATTAAAGAATCATTTTCATTGGGCAAAGAAGCAGCTGATTCATTGCTTGATGTTTCAGCTGGCGAAGAAATAGAAGGGAAAATAGAATCTATTGCCAAAGAACAGAACATTAAAATCGATTCTTTAAAAACACAGAAAAAGGGTTCTGCTGTGACCGCTAATATGGAAATAAAATTACCAAGCAATTTAAATGTAGAAGAAGCGACTAAACTTTCTAATAGTTTAAAAGAAAAGCTTATGCAGGCAATAGAAGTTCTTAAATATGTTGCTATTCAAATTACAAGCCATGAAATAGAAACTGGATTTTATAAACCAGATTTTGGCCGCGGTTTTAGCTGGCAGAGAAAAGGCAGATTTAAAAGTGAAGTAAAAGAAGCAGAAGGTAAAGGACCAAATGGTTATTGTATTTGTGAAAAGTGCAGTTATAAAATACCACATGAAAAAGGAACTCCTTGCTCAACCCTAAAGTGTCCAAATTGCAATATAAATCTAAAGAGAGATTAATATGTCAAGACCAA
>CAZYQY010000015.1:8628-11367 GCA_964649795.1 uncultured Candidatus Saccharibacteria bacterium | reverse complement strand
GTGGCTGCCGGGCAGGGATTCGAACCCCGATGGCATGCTTCAGAGGCATGTATCCTACCATTAGATGACCCGGCAAAATTTATGCATCTAAGTATCTGCGCACAGCAATCAAACTACTGACTGTGCCCATAAGAATCCCAATAGCTAACTGCATTAGCAAAAGCGTAATAAAATTTGTCTGGAAAAAATAAAAGAGGTCAGTGCCAGGCAAATAAGCGGTAATTTTAGGAGAAAGATACCATAAAAGAGGATAAATAACAGCCAAGGTTAATACAACGGCAACGATTCCATAAAGCGTTCCTTCAACAACAAAAGGGCCCCGAACAAACCAATTACTAGCGCCTACTAACTTCATAACTTTAATCTCCTTGCGAGAGCTGTAAATAGTTAAACGAATTGTATTGAATGTGACAAGAATAGCCAAGATAGCTAAAATAGATAGGATTATAAAACCAACCTGGCGAATTGTTGTGGTAATAGAAGACAATCGGATTATTATACTCCTATTTTCCTGATAATTGACTTTGTCAATAATCTCTTGATATTCTTCTTTTTCTAAAAAATTAACGATTGATTCGTATTGAGAAGTTATTTGCGCTTTAATATTCAAAGCAGCTTCTAAAGGATTAGTCTCCAGTTCCTGTAAACTCTGCATCAGAACTTGGTTGTCCTGATGCTTTTCCTTAAAATTATTCAAGGCCTCTTCATTCGAAATATATTCAACGCTCTTTACTTGGCTTAATCCAATTAAGTTATCCCTGGTAGCTAAAATCTGCTCTTCTGAAGTTCCCAGATTGAAATAAACGCTAATATCAATCTTATCTTCTAAATTAGTAATCAAAGATTCAATTAAAACATTTACTAAAAGCAAATTAGTAATGCCAAAAATAGCTAAGCTCATAACAATAATAGTGGCCACTGAAAGCCATTTATTCCGCCAGAAACTTAGGCATCCAGATTTTGTTATACGAATTAGAGAAGTAAACATATGTTAAAATAAAATATATTTTCCATTTTCATCGTCTTTTATTATCTTGCCTTTTTCTATAGTAACAACTCTTTTATCCAAGCCATTTATAATATCTCTGTCATGAGTAGACAAAACAACTGTTGTTCCTAATTCATTAATTTTAATTAAAAGCCGAATAATTTCCCATGTATGAAGAAGGTCTAAATTTCCAGTAGGCTCATCAGCAACTAAAATATCAGGTCTATGCGCCAAAGCTCGTGCAATTGCTATTCGTTGCTGTTCACCGCCAGAAAGCTGATTAGGAAAATGATCTGCCCTGTCTAATAAATTAACCAATTTTAAAAGTTGCGGAACATCCCGTTCAATCTCCTGTTTGGTCCAATCGCTTACTTCCATGGCAAAGGCAATATTTTCATAAGCTGTTTTATTGGGCAAAAGGCGAAAATCCTGAAAAATCATCCCTATTTGCCTGCGCCAAATAGGCAAATCTCTGTCTCTAATAGCACCTATATCCTGTTTCCCCCAAAAAATCTTGCCTTTAGTCGGAAAATCCTCTTTAATTAAAAGCTTTATTAAAGTAGATTTGCCAGCCCCAGAACGACCAGCAATAGAAACAAACTCTTTGTCATTAATGCTCAAATTAATATTATCTAATGCCTGACAATTAGGTAAATATATTTTAGAAACTTTTTTAAAAACTATCATAACTTATTAATTTCTGCTTTAATAAATTTGTCTAATTTGCCATTAAGAACTGCTTCTGGATCTCCTGATTTAATACTAGTACGGTGATCCTTTACCATTTGATAAGGATGAAGAACATAAGAACGAATTTGACTTCCCCATTCAACAGCTGTTGGCTCACCTCTTAAATCACTTTTTTGCTTCTGCTGATTTTTTAACTGATACTGATAAAGCTTGCTAGTTAATAATTTCATAGCTTGTTTTTTATTATCACCCTGCAATCGTTCATTTTGACAGGCTGCTACCAAACCAGTGGGAATATGCGTTATCCGAACAGCTGATTCAGTCTTGTTCACATACTGACCACCTGGCCCGCTTGCTTTGTAAGTTTCGGTTCTTAAATCTTCTGGCTTAATATTAATTTCTTTAAGTTCATCAAACTCTGGTAAAACTTCAACTAAAGCAAAAGAAGTATGCCGAAGATTATTAGCGTTAAAAGGAGATAAACGAACCAAGCGATGAACACCTGATTCTCTTTTTAATAAACCATAGCTATATTGTTTTTTAACAATTAGAGTTGCGTTTTTTATTCCTGCTTCTTTGCCTTCTTTAATATGAATGACTTTAGCTGTCCATGCTTTTTTTTCAACAAACTTCAGATACATTTTTAAAAGCATTTCTGCCCAATCCTGTGCATCAGTTCCTCCAGCTCCAGCATAAATAGATATAATAGCATTGTGCTTATCGTATTTGTCTTTTAATTCACCAATTAAATCTTCCATTTTGTCCAGTTTAACACATCTTTTAATTTTAGTAAATGAGCCGAAGGTGAGATTCGAACTCACGACCTGAGCTTTACGAAAGCCCTGCTCTGCCTCTGAGCTACTTCGGCTGGAGCGGACGAAGGGAATTTCCCGATGCAACCCAAATCTACGATTTGGTTTTTGCATCGAGGACTCTCGATTTTGTATCTCTGCAAAGCAGAGACAAAATCGGAGGAACCCTTAACCTTGAGCGGACGAAGGGAATCTCCCGATGCAACCCAAATCTACGATTTGGTTTTTGCATCGAGGACTCTCGATTTT
>CAZYQY010000015.1:4236-8528 GCA_964649795.1 uncultured Candidatus Saccharibacteria bacterium | reverse complement strand
TCCCGATGCAACCCAAATCTACGATTTGGTTTTTGCATCGAGGACTCTCGATTTTGTATCTCTGCAAAGCAGAGACAAAATCGGAGGAACCCTTAACCTTGAGCGGACGAAGGGAATCGAACCCTCGTCATCTGCTTGGGAAGCAGGAGCTTTGCCACTAAGCTACGTCCGCTGATTATTGGAAAAAATGTTCCCACCATTTCCAAAAATTAGATTCCTGTTTATGCTGCAAAGAATCAATATTACTTGAATTGCTATCAATATCTTCTTGAATAAACTCTTGATCTATATCTATATCTTGGCTCTGGTCATCTGAAATAATAACTACTTTCTCTCCTGGTTTTCTTAAATTAAGTTTTAAACGGGCTTCTTTTTCTAAATAAGATTCTTTTTTAAAATAGTCCATTAAATCGGCCATTTGCTGATTTTTGCCTTGTAATTGCTCAATTTCTATTTCCAATCCTTTAATCTCTTTTGCTAGTTCATATTTACGATAGCTTTCCCTGCTAAAAGCTATCACTAAAAATATTAAAATAAAAACAATTGCAAAAAGAAATATTTTGGAAGTAAGAAGTTTTTTAAAAATTTTTTTGATAGGATGAGTCATTTATGTTATTATTATTCTGGAATATGAAATCATCTAATAAAAGAAAAATATTTCGATTTTGCTGGATTCTTTTAGCAAGTTTAGTTGTTTTGAGTATGTTTGCTTTTCTATTAGTACCTATGTTCTAATCATAGCAAAACAAAGGACTTTAATAAAGACTTCTTCTGGAGTCTTTATTTTTTTAGAATCTCAAAAAAAACTTGCTGGGGAATATTAATTTTTCCTATTGCTTTCATTTTTTTCTTGCCTTTTTTCTGTTTTTCTAGCAGTTTTCTTTTGCGTGTATAGTCTCCGCCATACAAATAACCAGTAACATCTTTTCGCATAGCGCTAATA
This sequence comes from uncultured Candidatus Saccharibacteria bacterium, assembly GCA_964649795.1. Classification (GTDB taxonomy): domain Bacteria; phylum Patescibacteriota; class Minisyncoccia; order Portnoybacterales; family UBA2143; genus JABMPX01. The sequence continues at coordinate 7,585 of CAZYQY010000015.1, read as the reverse complement.
TTTTCCCGAGCAATAATTCTTCCTGCAACAGAAGCTTGCAATGAAACAGCAAAGAGCTGTTTTGGAATAATTTTTTTGAGTTTTTTAACCAGAGCTCTGGCCTCCTGCTCCAATTTTGTTCTATGGACAATTCTGGCAAAAGCCTCTGTTTCTTCTCCGGCAATAAGAATATCCATTTTTACTAAATCAGCTGGCTGATAATCTTTTATACTATAATTCATTGAAGCATAACCAGCTGTTATGTTTTTTAGTTGGTCATAAAAATCAATAATAATTTCGTTCAACGGAACATAATACTTTAGAACAGCTTTCCCAATACTTAGATATTCTGTGTCTTGGTATTGCCCTCTGGTTCTTTTTAGCAATTTCATAATTGGTCCTAAAAAATGACTAGGCGAAATTATTTCTAAGGCTGCCCAGGGTTCTTTAATCTCTTTAATATATCCCGCTTCAGGCAAATCAGAAGCTGAAGTAGCTATAAAATGCTTTCCTTTTTTATCAACTATCTTGTAACTAACTGATGGAGAAGTAATAATCAGATTTAATTTATATTCTCTTTTTAAGCGTTCTAAAACTATTTCTAAATGAAGCATTCCTAAAAATCCAGCTCGAAATCCGCGTCCTATACCTTGGCATGATTCCGGCTCATATTGTAGAGAAGAATCGCTTAGATTAAGTTTGCCTAAGCTGTCTTTAAGTAAATCATAATCATTGCTTTCAACTGGATAAAAACTGGCAAAAACCATTGAGTTGGGTTCAAAATAGCCAGGTAGAGGTTTTACATTATTAATTTTTTTCTGTTCAATGTTTAATGTTATTGTATCTCCAACACGACACTGTGCTACATCTTTTAAACCAGTTGCTACATAGCCAATTTCTCCTGATTCAAGTAAATCAGTTTTGACTATTTCAGGCTTGAATAAGCCAACTTCTATTACCTCAGATATGGATCCAGAAGCGATCATCTTAATTCTATCTCCTGCCTTTATTTGGCCATCAACAATTCTGACATAAGCAAGAATGCCTTTATATGAATCATATTTTGAGTCAAAAATTAAAGCCCGCAAAGGGCTTTGTTTATTAATAATTGGCTCAGGAACTTTTTGAATAATCGCCTCCAAAACTTTCTCTATATTAATTCCCTTCTTGGCTGAAATTTCAATAATTTCTTTTTTATCTACGTCCAATAATTTGCTTAATCCTTGAACTGTTTCTTTTGTCATGGCTTGAGCTAAATCAATCTTATTAACCACTGGTATAATAACTAAGCCCTGGTCCTGGGCTAAATGAAGATTAGCTAGAGTTTGCGCTTGTATCCCTTGGCTTGCATCTACTAATAAAAGAGCTCCTTCAACAGCAGCCAAACTGCGCGACACCTCGTAAGAAAAATCAACATGCCCAGGAGTATCAATCAAATTCATAATATATTCATTATATCTCATTCTCACTGGCTGAAGTTTAATAGTAATTCCTTTTTCTTTTTCTATGTCCATCATGTCCAAAAACTGAGCCCGCATTTTTCTTTGTTCAACTGTTTTAGTTATTTCCAAAAGCCGATCAGCTAAAGTTGATTTCCCGTGATCTACATGGCTAATTATGACAAAATTTCTAATTTTTTGCTTGTTCATTTGTTCAGGCAAGGCTTCTTATTTTTCTTCCTAAAGCAATTGATAATAAGATAAAGTATACAATACTTCCAATTGAAAAACCTAATGCTAAACCAGGAACTCCCATTGATTGAGAAAAAATCCAGGCAATATATAAACGGACAATTGTTGCTAAAAGACCGAGAATAAACGGTGTTTTAGTATCTTCTAAAGCAAAAAAGCCGCGTAAAAGCAATAAGATCAAAGCTTCAGCAAAAAGACCGATTGAGAAATAGGATAGGGTTTGATAAGTAAGGACAATATCATCAATGTTAAAAGAGCCAGTGCCTAGAATAATTTGGACAATTGGTTTGCCCAAGATAATAAATAAAGCGGCTGAAGGCAAAGTATAAAAAAGGATTCTGCGGGCAGTATGAAAAAATGTTTTAACAAAATTTCTCATATCTTTTTTCTGGGCTGTTTCTGAAAGTTTTGGAAAAACAGCTAAAACAAAAGAAACGCCAAAAATACCCAATGGTAAACTCCAAATATTAAAAGCTAAGTTATAAACAGCAATGCTCCCTATTGTCAAAAAAGAAGCGAAAATAGTCATTACCCAGAAGTTAATTTGCGAAAGAGCTAAATTCAAAACACGAGCTGGCATAACTTTAAAAATTCTTTGAACTCCTTCAAATTTAAAATCAAAAATCGGCCTCCATCTGAATCCGCAAAGATAAGCGCTGGGAATTTGGATTAGCATATGCATAAAAGCTCCTAAAACAACTCCGTAAGCTAATCCTAAAACACCGAAATATTTAACTAAGAATAAGACGCCAAAAATAATACCCAAATTATACATAATTGGGCCTAAGGAATAGACAAGGAAACGTTTAAAACTCTGTAAAATCCCGCCAAAAACAGCGCTTAGGCCTAAAAACAATGGACTTAAAAACATAATCCTTGTTAATTGAATACTTAAAGATAATTTCTCTGAATCAAAACCAGGAGCTACTAATTTCATTAACCAAGGAGTAAATATCACAAAAATAAAGCAAATAGAAATTAAAGAAACAGTCATTAAATTAAGAATACTATTGGCCAAATACCAAGATTTCTCTTTATCTTTCTGTAAATAGCTTATAAAAACAGGAATAAAGCCGGCTGAAATAGCGCCAAAAACTAATAAAGAATATACTAAATCTGGTATACGAAAAGCAGCATAGTAAATATCAAGCTCATCTCCTGCTCCAAACTGGCCAGCTAAAATTCGGTCTCTAATTAATCCAAGTAATCGGCTAACTAAAGAAGCCGCTCCCAAAATGAAAGCGGCTGCAGCAATAGTTTTTGATTTATTGTTAAAAAAATCTTTAATCCCCATTATATTCATCCAGCTCTCCTATTTTAACAATACTAACATCTTTCCATTCATAGCCCCAAGATTCAAACTCAGCTAATGTTTCAATCCAATGCTTGCTTTCTCTGTCAATGCCATAAACTTTTTGGTCCTTATAGGCCCTAATTAATTTAACAATTGGATATTGTTCTAATTCTTGAGTAGTTACTTTAATTACGTCTTCCCATTTATTATTGTAAAGATTAAATACCTTCTCATTAATAATCAATTTTCTTTGGCCATTTTTATTAATGTAATAAACATCATAGGAATTGTTTTCCTGGAGCAAAGAACCTGCGCCATAAACATTAATAACAATTGATTTCCCGCTATCTTCAGAATAAAGTTCTTGGATTTCTGTTGCTGATAG
>CAZYQY010000015.1:0-4136 GCA_964649795.1 uncultured Candidatus Saccharibacteria bacterium | reverse complement strand
TCAATCATCATGCCAAGATTACCATTCTGGCAATGTCTTAAAATATACCCGTTTACAGAAGAATCGCTGGCTTTAGATAGAATAGCCCTGTAATTATTAATTGAATCGTTTAATTTAACCCATGCTGAAAGCGTAAAACTTTCTTCTGGACCAAAATCCAGAGCTTCTTCATGACCCATAGTTACATAATCTCCATTGCCATCAAAGAATAAGCTGTAATTTTTCTGGCCAGCCACTCCAGAAAGAGCTCTTCCAACATATCCATGAATATTATTGCCAGAAATATCTTTGGCTTCCCAGGCAGTTACTTCATCAAAATTCCAATGAGCAACTAAATTAGTCTCTGCTTTTGCGATTGAATTGCCTATGCAAATTAAAACTCCAGCAATTAAAATAAAAATTAATCCTGAAATAAAAATGTATTTTTTCATAAGTTTATTTAATTTATTATTTAAAACTCGAAAGTTACTCCTAAAAATCTATCTATTTTTAAATCTTTTTCGTAATTTATTATTCCAGAACCATGTTCTGCATTATCTGGATGTTTCCAGGATACTTGCCAATTCTCTGGAAATTTCAATTCATAACTGAATTGACTGCCAATACTGCCTAATTGCTTCTGTACTAAGACACTATAACTATCTGCTGATTTTGTCAAGTCAATTTTAAACGGTAATCTATATTTATAGGTCAAGACAACTGTTTCTCCTGGACTAACATAAACCCAGTTGCCAAAAACAGTTTTATTGTTTTCTTGAAAAATATGGGTCCCTGTTTTTTTATCAACAATCATTTTGCTTTCAATTTCATTAACTAAAGAATCTATTTTAAACCCTTGCTTTTGATAGTCAATTGGCGGCTGATAAATTTCCAGGCTCTGGCCATTTGCTGAAATCAGCTCACTGTCCAAAGGCAAATAAACTCTTAAATAATTAGAATTAACTCTATTCCACCAATCATATTCAGATTGGCCTCCTTCATGTTTGCGAGTAATTGTTAAAGTGTCAATAATTGAACCATCTGGCTGAATTTCTGCCTGATGTTTGATTGTTTCTTTCACCATCATATCGGTTTTATAACCATTAATATTAGAAGAAACAACGCTTAAATAATCCTTATCAGTTGACAGAAGCTGGCCAGAATAATTCCACTCAACAGCTAATTCTTCCAAAGACGGATTATTAAAATAAACCAAAATATGCTTTTCCTCAAAACAGTCAAAGATAATTTCCAAGGCCTTTCTTCTGTTTTCAGATGACAACTGATTTAAAGTATGTATAAACTTAGGAGCAAAATCAGATAAGATTTTCTTGGGTTTATTAATCTCTTTATCATAATCAATTTCCACTTTGTATTGAATCAATTCAACAAAATTATCAGGCGTAAGAGTAACATCATATTCAGGCATAGAAATCGGTCCAGTTAATTCTAAAAGGCGTTCAATCAGTGTTGGCGTTAAACTAATAACTCCATCAGTAGTCGGCCCACCGGTTTTTTCATAAAACCAGGCTATTTTTTGGGCAGAAGTCGGGAAATCAGCAAACCAATTAGCATCATGCATTGACCATGCAGTGCTAATTTTCTGAATCGGTCGTGGCGGGATAATTTTCTCGTGAAGCTGTCCATCAGCATTAAAAATCCCATCAATAAAAAGCTCTTTAATTTCTCCTTTATCCAAAGTCAAAATGCCATAAGTGCCAATAAATCCTCCGGTTGCCCGAATCTCGCTATTATTCTGAAAAATTAATAGATACTGACGGGGATTGTCATGGCCCAAAAAGCTTAATAAATTCTCTGAATAATCTAATGACTGAGCAAGCATTTCTTCAATCAAAGGCAATTTTTCTTTTAGAGAAAAAACTCCCTCTTGTATTTCAATTGGCAGAACATTAACATCAATTTTTGCCAGTTCTTGATTAGCTGATTTAATTCCAGACAAAGCATTATTTAAATCGTCTCTGCTTGTTTTAATTGAATCAGATAATGAATTTTTCTGGACAGCTAAGATATTGCTTTTAGGCTCTTCAGATAAATTAATTAAATTAAATAAACTATCAAAAGAAAACAGATTAACTGCTGAAGATAATTTCTGGCCAGCTTGGGCTAAGCTTTCACCAACCTTTATTAAGTGATCTCCTGAAGAAATTAAAGAAGAACCAGGCAAATTTTCTAAAATACCTAAAGTTAATCGGCCTACTTTCTTAATCTCCTGATGGGCTTTAATAAAATCCAGATGGGCTGAACTAAAATTCTGTTCAGCTGTTTGCCAATCATATTCTTCTAAAGAATCTTGGGCTGATAACAGGCTTTGGTAAGCAGATAAGCTATTGGCTAATACATTTTCTTTTATCTCAAATCCCTGATTCAGCCAAGAAGCAGCTGGAATAAGCAAAGCAATCAGAAAGCCAATCACTAAAAAACCGATTAATGGTTTGTAATGGATTCTTTTATAATGTACAGTCTTTTTTTCTTTTTTTGGTAAAGATAAAGGAAATTTCTCTGAAGCTGTTTCAGGGAAATAAAAATCTCCGACATTGGCAATATTCTTTTCTTGCTGAACTTCTAAAAAACTATTATCTGTATCAATTTCTTCTAATTCAGCTAGAATTTCCTCTTTAGTTGGCAATTCATTAGTTGGCAATTTATTTAAATCTCTGGAAACAACTTTCAGTACTTTTGGAATAACTTTTGAAGACCTTAAATCTAAAATTGTTTGTATCTTCTCTATTCTTTCTATATCTAAATCCCCCTTGTCAGTAACAGGTTTAATATCAAATAAAGCATTTAAAATACGGCTTGGATGCATATATTTATTATAGCATATCTTTTGGAGACAGTCCTCAAAGAGAATAAACTTTCATTATTTCCTGAGCCATTTTAAACCAGCTATATTTTTTAATTACTTTAAATCCATGATTAATTATTTTTTTCTGCAGTTTTTCATCTTCTAAAACCTGTTGAATCTTTTTAGCCATATCATTAACATTTTTTGGATTGAAATATACAGCTGATTTACCTAAAATTTCCGGCAAGCAAGATGAATTTGAACAAACAACTGGCAATCCATGCGCCATTGCTTCTAATGGCGGCAATCCGAATCCTTCGTATAATGAAGGAAAAACATAAGCAGAGGCATTTTGGTATAAAGTAATTAGTTTTTTATCTGGAACAAAATCAGCAAAGATAACAGAATCCTGAATTTGCAATTTAGAATTTATAACAAAATTTTTTAATCGTTTATAGAAATAATCCAATTCACCAACTAGAACAAGTTGTAAGTTTGAATATTTATTGTTCGTTGTTCGTTGTTTATTGTTCACTATTTTGGCAAATGCCAAAATCAATCTTTCTAAATTCTTGTGTGGATAAGCATTGCCAACATAGAGCAGGTATGATGACAAGGCCGTGCCTTGAAACATACAACCTTTGCAAAGATTGTATGTTTCAAGGCGCGGCCTTGATTGCAAAGACACTCCTTCATAAACTACTTTTATTTTCACATTCTTAATTTTAAAATACTTTAGAATATCATTTTTAGTATAATTAGAAACAGCAATAATTTTTTTAGCTCTTTTAACAGCTGAAAAAATAACTATTTTATAGGCTAAATTTTTTAACAAATAAAGAAAAGGGCTTAAAGTAGAAGCACGACTTGTTGAAAATCTTTTTAAGATTAGATCATGAATAGTGATAATAAACGGTTTAAAATAAAAAATAGGCACGTTAAAATGAGGAAAATGCATTAAATCAATCTTAGTTTGGTAAATCTTAAAAGGCATAAAAATTTGTTCTTTGAGACCGTACCATTGATAATCAGCTAAAACTTTTTTGAAATTAGGATTATTAGACTTATATTCATGCCAATTTTCTTTTCTTAAAAAAATAACGAATTCTAAGGTCAGACCTTTTTGATACACCCTTTTGCAAAAGGGTGTATCAAAAAGGTCTGACCTTGAAGCTTTCTCCAGATTTTCCACTAATTTTTGAACATATCGGCCAAGTCCCTTTTGCTTTGGGCCAAAAAACCGCGCATCAATGCCTATTCTAATTTGACTTTTTTTTCTCATTTTATTAAAACCTTTAATGTCTCCGCAGCGCATTCTGACCAGGAAAATTTCTTGGCCTGGTTAAGCCCT
>CAZYQY010000014.1:0-11736 GCA_964649795.1 uncultured Candidatus Saccharibacteria bacterium | reverse complement strand
GAATAACAGAGCTTAAGAAAAAACCTAAGAATGGATTCCTTGTTTGCTTAGACGCCATTGAATTAAGATGTAATAACCTTAAGAGATATATCTTTACAAGCATTGATTCTTTTTCCAAAGTTGCTTTTGCCAGAATGTACAGACACGCTAATTCATACAACGCAGCTGACTTTCTAAATAGATTAATGTATCTAACTAATGGAAAGATAGAAAACATCCAAACTGACAATGGATCTGAATTTGAGAAATATTTCAGACAATCCTGTGAAAAACTTAATCTCAATAGATACCATAGCCGTCCTAGAACACCCAAAGATAATCCAGTCAATGAAAGATTTAATAGAACATTACAAGAAGAATTTGTTAATCTTGGCAATTATACTCCTGATGTTATACAATTTAATAGCAATCTGACTGAATGGCTGATTGAATACAACTTTTACAGACCGCATAATTCATTGGATAATGAAACACCAATAAATATCAATAATTCTATCAAAGTGTTACCTATGTACCCGTCATGTACAAACTATTGACAAAATGTGTGTAAATGGTATAATTAAGATATTAAAAATTAAATATAGGGGGATAAAAATGGAAGCAAAAAAAGCGAAACGGAAAACTCTTGTTTTAATAACCGTTGGCACTCTAACAATTCTTGGAGGAATCAGTACTATTCTATTCTCGGTTGTGACGCTACGGCTTGAAATTCTCGGAATCTGCAAGGGTACTTTATGTTGCTGGGGAGGAGGACTATTAATAACCTCTCCATTGATCTGCCTCTTTTTGGTCCTCTTGTTGAGTTTTTTGTTAAATCTTAAAGAAACAAAAGGGCAAAAAGAAACAGAATGGTTATCAATTGGTTAGTTCCCTAATTTTAACCAAGAGTCAGAACAATAAAATGTTCTGGCTCTTTTTCTTTCCCAAAATTGTTAAAATGGTATAATGGAAATATGGAGGAAATTTTGTCTAAAATTAAAATTACTGGCTGGTTATTGATAATAGGAGGGTTTTTTATTTGGTCAAATTCTTGCCTTGGAGCAAATAATGATGTATTCATTAATGAAATCGCCTGGATGGGAACAGAGACTTCCAGCAATGATGAATGGATTGAGCTTTACAATAGTACTAATGAATGCATAGATTTGACTGGTTGGACTTTAAAAGCAATTGATAGCAGTCCAGAAATATTTCTTGAAGGGACAATAGCCGTTAGTGGCTATTTTTTATTGGAGAGAACTGATGATGATTCTGTTCCTAACATTGTAGCTGATCAAATTTATACTGGCGCTTTAGGCAATTCTGGAGAAAAATTGGAATTGCGTGATTCAGAAAATAATTTAATCAGTTCAATTGATTGTTCAGAAGAATGGTTAGCTGGAGATAATTCCACTAAACAAACTATGGAAAAGATAAATAGCAATTGGCAAACAAGTTTGGACATTCATGGCACCCCAAAAGCGCAAAATAGCAACGGTAATCAAGAAACTCCTCCAGAAGATAATGAAGAGCAATCAGAAGAAGAATTAGGCGATGATAGCGAACAATCTTTGCCAGTTATGCCTAATAGACCCCCTATTGCCAATGCTGGTCTAGATATTATTGCATTAGTTAATCAAGAGATGATTTTTGATAGTTCATTGTCTTCAGACCCAGACAATGATACTTTAACTTTTTTTTGGAACTTTGGCGATGGGGCAACTGACACAGAAGGAATTCCTAAACATACATATCTTTATCCTGGTCAATATATTGTTACTTTATTAGTCAGCGATAATGAGTTTTCTGATTTAGACATAATTACTGTTAATGTTTATAACAAATCAATAATTATCAGTGAATTTATGCCTGATCCAGAAGGGACAGACACCGAAAATGAATGGATTGAATTATATAATCAAAGTAATCAAATAGCTAATTTAACAAATTGGCAGATAGACGACCAAGAAGATGGCAGCTCCCCTTTTATTTTCCCATCTAATAGTTTAATCGGACCTGAACAATTTCTAGTTTTAAGACGGTCTATCACTAAAATTGCCTTGAATAATGATAATGATCAGGTACGGCTTCTTTATCCAGACGGCTCTTTAGCAACAGAAGTAAATTATTTAGCAGAGAAAAAACAAGGTTTTTCAGTCGCTTTTGACGGTTATGATTATTTTTGGACCAAAATTATCACGCCTGGTTCAGCTAATATTATTAGTTTGGCTGATTTGAAGAACAAAGACAAAAGCATTTCCAGCAATAATCCTCAGCCAATTATTGAACAAAGCCAAGAAATTCCTGAAATTATGGCTAATATTAATTTAAATCAAGGCGAGGGCTTTAATGCTCTTAATCCAACTAATGACTCTGTTAATTCTCAAATTCAAGATTCTTCTCAATTAAACCAACCTGTAAATCAAATACAATTAGATGATATTTTGTCCCAGCAATCTATTTCTTTAAGCAAGTCAATCCAAACAAACCAAAAAGCCAATTTGATTTTAACTCTTTCCATTATCATTTCCGGCTCTTTAATGTTTAGCTGGTTTTTAATACGACTTAGAAAGATAAAATTTCATTGACATGCGTTCTCAATCAATAGTATTATATAAATATGTCAGGTCATTCGCATTGGTCATCCATCAAACACAAAAAAGGTAGCGTTGATGCTAAGCGGGGTAAAATTTTCAGCAAGTTATCTCGTTTAATTAGTATTACTGCAAAAGAAAAAGGGCCTGATTTAGAAACAAATTACAAATTAAGATTAGCTGTTGAAAAAGCCAAAGAAGTAAATATGCCAAAGGAAAATATTGATAGAGCTATTAAACACGGTTCTGGTCAATTAGAAGGAGTTAATATAGAAGAAATTCTTTATGAAGCATATGGACCAGGCGGGATTGCTTTAATAATTGAAGGAATTACTGACAATAAAAATAGGGCCTTAGCTGAAATTAAACATATTTTAAGTCGTTTTAACGGTAAATTAGCCACAGTGGGAAGTGTCAGATATCTTTTTGATAAAAAAAGTGAAAAATGGGAACCAAAATATCCAACAGAAATAACTGACCAGAAAATTAAAGAACAAGTAGAAAAACTTTTTGTTGCTCTTAATGAAAATGATGATATTCAGGAAATATACAGCAATTTAAAATAAAAAATTATGATTATAATGGGTATTGACCCTGGTACTGCTACTACTGGTTATGGAATTATTGAAAAAGAAAATGATAATTTGAAAATGGTTGACTATGGCTCTATTAAAACTGAACCAAAATTTTCCACAGCTGAGCGTCTTAAACAAATAGACAAGCAATTAACCAAATTAATTAAAAAATATAAACCACAAAAGATAGCTGTTGAAGATATTTTCTTTTTTAAGAATGTTAAAACAGCCATTAAGGTTAGTCAGGCGCGAGGGGTTATTTTATCAAGAGCAGCACAAATGAAAATACTAATAGACGAATATACCCCACTACAAATCAAGCAAGCTGTAACTAGCTATGGCAGGGCTGAAAAAATACAGGTTCAAAAAATGGTTAAGCTGTTGCTTGATTTAAAAGAAATTCCTCAACCAGATGATGCTGCTGACGCTTTAGCTGCAGCAATATGTTGCGCTAATAGCACAAAGTAATCTCTAATTTATAATATGTCTCAAATTATACAATACATGATTAGCCAAGGAGTCCCTCAAGAAACAGTGGTCCTTCTTTTAATGCTGCCAATTGTCGCAACTATAATTGCTTTTTCGCGGCAAATTATTGGCATTAAAGGTTTTGGCATCTATACCCCTTTGATTATATCCTTTGCTTTTTTAGCTACTGGGTTAAAATACGGTCTAGCGATTTTTATTGCTATTTTATTAGTCGGCACTTTAGTACGGTTATTGGTTAAAAAATTCCGTTTACTTTATTTGCCTCGAATGGCTATTGTCTTGATTCTTGTTGCCTTGACCATTCTTATTGTTTTCTTGGAAGGAGCTTATTCTGGTCGGCATGGCTTAATCTCTGCTTCTATTTTTGCTATTTTAATTATGATTACTTTGGTAGAAAAATTTATTGCCACTCAGATTAACCAAGGAGCTAAAAGAACTATAATTATAACTTCGGAAACATTAATCCTTTCTATAATCTGCTACTGGGTAGCTAGCTGGCTTTGGCTGCAAAATATGGTATTGGCTTATCCTTTATCTATTATCTTAGGCAGCATTATTGTAAATATACTCTTAGGCAAATGGACCGGCTTGCGGCTTTCAGAATATTTTCGTTTTCAGAAAGTAATTAAACATGTTGAATCATCTAAAAAAGGGTAAATACATTTTAGGCATAAACGCCCGTAATCTGACTTATTTACGGCCCTCTAATTCTCAGAGGGCTATTCGTATTGCTAATAATAAACTCTTAGCTAAAAAAATACTAAATAAAAATGGTCTTCCTGTTTCGCAAACTTATTCAATTATTGAAAATATCAAGGAATTAAAGGATTTTGATTGGGCTAATCTGCCTTCAACTTTTGCTCTTAAGCCGAATCAGGGATTAGGCGGCGAAGGAATACTTATTGTTTATGGACAAAAGAAAAAATTTCCTTATCCTTGGGTTAAAGCTGACAAAAAAATAATTGAAATTAAGGATTTAAAAAGCCATATTTCGAATATTCTAGAAGGAACTTTTTCTATTACTAATTTGCCTGATATAGCCTTTTTTGAAGAAAGGATTAAATTACTGAAACTTTTAAAGCCATATGCTTATCGTGGTATCCCTGATATTAGAGTCATTGTATATAATTCTGTTCCTGTAATGGCTGAATTGCGTTTGCCAACAAAAGAATCAGGTGGGAAAGCAAATCTCCATTTGGGCGGCATTGGTGTTGGTATTGATTTAGGCACTGGTATTACAACCACTGCGATTCAGAGAGACCGCTTAATTGAATATGCCCCAGGGACCAGATTATTATTAAAAGGAATACAAATCCCTGACTGGAGAGAAGTTTTACGATTATCTGTCCATGCTCAACAAATTACCAAAATAGGTTTTATGGGAATTGATATTGCGATTGACAGAGAAAAAGGACCTATTATTTTAGAGCTTAATGCTCGGCCCGGTTTATCTATACAAATCGCTAATTTGGCTTCTCTTAATGATAGATTGCAAAGAATCAAGGGCCTTAAGATAAAAACCATATCTAAGGGAGTAAAAATAGCTCAGGATCTTTTTGGCGGCGAAGTAGAAGAAGGATTAGAAGAAATCTCTGGACGTAAAGTCATCGGGATCAATGAACCTATTGAAGTTCTTGATAAAGAAAAAAACAAGAATTTAACTATGGCCAAAGTTGATACTGGCGCTTATAGGACTACTGTCTGCACTAGCTTAGCCAAAGAATTAGGAATTGATAAAATAATTGATTCTAAAAAAGTTAAAGGCTCTTTAGGCATAGAAGAAAGACCCATTATCAACCTTTCTTTTATTTTAGACAAACGCTTAGTCAGCACCGAGGCATTTATAGCTGACAGAGGCGAAATGAAATACGATATTATTGTTGGTCGAAAAGATTTAAAAAGATTCTTGGTTGATCCAGCTAAAAATATTTTTATGACCGCAAGAGTCTTAGAAAAAGCCAAAGAAAAGCGGGGAATAAAATGATAAAAAAAGACAAAAATACAGCAATTATTATAAAAGAGGCAAAAAGATTAGGAATTAAAGTAGAAATTCTTTATCCACAGAGAAAGTTTATTGCCTTAGTCAAAGGATCAAAAAGATTTTTAGTCCAGCGAGACTTTAGAATCAACATAGACCGATTTGGAACAAGAAATATCCCGCTTTTTAAGGATTTATCATATTTTTTCTGGCAGAAAAATAACATTCCCATTCCTAAAACAATCACTGCTTTTTCTTTGCAAGAAGCAAAAAGAAAAATAAAAAAAATATCTTTTCCTTTGGTTATAAAAGACGCACAAGCCAGTCAAAGCAGAAATCTTTGGGTTAATATTTCTGACTTGCCAAAAGCTATTTCAGTTCTAAAAAATTTATTCTCAAACCCTTTAATTGAAGCAGTCATTATTCAAGAGTTCATTAGAGGTAAAGAATTTCGAGTTTTAGCGCTTAAAGATAAAATATTGGGCATAGCACAGCTTATCCCCCCTTCTCCAAAAGAATATTCAAAAATTAGCGAAGGAGGACAAGTTAAAAATATATTATTAGATAGCATTCATCCAGAAATAAAAAAAATGTGCATTAAGGCAATTAAAATAACTGGTTTAGAATTAGCTGGCTTGGATATTATAGCTGAAGATATTTCTAAATCTCCAAAAGAGCAAAAAATAAAATTTATTGAGATTAATGGGCGGCCAGATGTATATATTCACCATTATCCAAATAAAGGAAAGCCAGTAAATGTAACAAAAAAAATATTAAAATATATTTTTAATCTATGAAAATATTAATTATCGGCTCAACTAAATCAAAAGAATCTAAACTATTAAAAGAAGAGGCTGATAAAAGAAATCATTCAGTTGAAATAATTCCTTTATCAAAACTTATTTTTAAAGGGCAGAAAAAGTTAATGATTTTCACTCCTAATGGCTTAGATATTAAAAACTTTGAAGCAATTTTATTCAGAGCGATTAGCAAGCATGTTATTGAAGCAAAAATTATCGCCCGATATATGAAAGACAAAAAAAGAATAGTTATTGATGAAATTTTAGCTAAGCGTAATTATGAATACCATAAATTCTTTATGCACAGCCAGCTTTGGGCTAAAAATATACCACAGCCGTCTACTTTTTTTGCTCTTAATTTAAATACTATCAAAAAAGCAGTTGATGAATTAAACCCTCCTTTTATTGTTAAGCATATTAAAGAGATGCACGGCCAAGGGAATTTTCGCTTTGATTCTCAAGAACAATTGCTTGATTTTTTTAAAAACAAAAATCACTTGGGTAAATATCTAATCCAGGAATGGTATTCGTCTAAATACTATTATAGAACTATTATTTTAGGCAATAAGGTTCTTGGAGCCATAGAAAGATTATCTCTTCATTGTAAAAATAGACCAAAAATTCCATTAAACCAAAGATCAAAAAAAGCCAGTTTATCATCTGACTTAGAAAAGATATCTCTTAAAGCCACTCAAGCTATGGGCATTGAATTAGCTGGTTTAGATATTATGCCTGACAACAAAGGCCATTTACGTCTTTTAGAAATCAATCGTTCGCCCCAGTTTAAGCGCTTTAGCCAAGTAACCGGCCTCAATATAGCCAAAGAAATAATCAAATATATTGAGGGAAAAGTTATTTAGTTTTTATCTGAATAAATTTTCTTTTGCCTACTTGGATAATTAGGCCGTTTTTGACGGCTATTTGTTTTTGCCAATCTTTAACTACTTGATTTTCTACTTTCACTCCTCCTTGTTTAACTAATCGCTTGGCTTCGCCTTTGGACAAAGCTAATTTTGTTTGAAATAATAAATCTAAAAGAGAATAATTCTTAGCTATTAATTTATAAACAGGGATATGAGAAGGTTTTTCTTTTTGCTTAAAGACCCTGTTGAATTCTTTTTCAGCGGCCAAGGCGTCTTTTTTATTATAATGAACAGACACAATTTCTCTGGCTAATTTGGCTTTGGCATCTCGGGGATTCATTTCTCCTTGTTTGATTTGTTGATTGATCTTATTGATTTCTTCCATTGGAACATCAGTACAAAGCTCTAACCCTATACCAATCACCCCATCAGACCAGGCCATAATCTGACCAAACATTTCATTAGGAGGCGTGTCTAAATTAACAATTTTACCCTCGGTCTTACCCATTTTCTGTCCAGACTGGTCAGTTAAAAGCTTAACAGTTAAAACAAATTTTTCTTTGTTCTTCGCCTTTTTCATCAAAGTCCTACCGCAAAGCATATTAAACATCTGATCATTCCCTCCTACTTCTAAGTCTACATTCATAGCTATGCTGTCATAGGCTTGGGCCAAAGGATAAAGAAATTCATGTAAGTATAAATCCTTTCCTTCTTGTATTCTTTTTTTAAACATATCTCTAGCTATGGTTTGTTGAGCAGTAAAATTAGAAGCAAGTTCAATTAAATCAATAAAACTTAATTTATCATTCCATTTGCTGTTATACATTATTTTGGCTGGATTTTTGCCAGAGAATTTCAAAATCTTACTGGCTTGTTCCTTGTAATTCTTAGAATTCTTAAGAACCTTTTCTCTTGTTAGTTTTGGTCTTGTTTTGCTTTTGTCAGTTGGATCTCCAATCATCCCCGTAAAATCACCTATTAAAAAAATAACCTCATGGCCTAATTTCTGGAATTGGGCTAATTTTCTAATCTGAATGGCATTACCAATATGAAGAGTAGGCGCTGTAGGGTCAAATCCGCAATATAGGCGTATCTTTTTGTTGGATTTTAAAACTTTCTCCAAAGATGCTCTGCTAGGATAAATATTTTCTACGCCTCTGGATAAAACTTGATTAATTTGTTCTTGCTTAGTCATATATTTACTATATCATCCTTGCTAAAATAGGTCAATTCTGTTAAGTTAAGGTCAGACCTTACTATAAATGCTAAAAAAACTGCTAAAATTTGTCTTCCCTTTTTTTATTATAGCCATTCTTTTAGGAATTGGCCTTTTTGCTTATTTTGCCAAAGATCTGCCTAATCCAAGCAAAATAAGTCAAAGACAAATAGTTGAATCAACTAAAATTTATGATAGAACTGGTAAAACAGTTCTTTATGACATACATGGAGAAGAAAAAAGAACTGTAATCCCTTTTGAAGAAATACCTCAATTCATTAAAAACGCTACTGTAGTAATTGAAGACGATAATTTTTATCATCATATTGGATTTGACTGGAAAGGAATTTTGCGGGCTGCATGGGCTAATTTAAGAGGTAAAAAAATTGCTCAAGGGGGTTCAACTATTACTCAGCAATTTATTAAAAATGCCTATTTAGGAGGACCTCAATCAGAAAGAACTTTTACTCGTAAAATAAAAGAGTTAATTCTATCTATAGAATTAGAAAGGAAATATTCTAAAGATGAAATTTTAGATTTTTACCTCAATCAAGTGCCTTATGGTTCTAATGCTTACGGAATTGAAGCAGCCAGCCAAACTTTTTTTAATAAATCAGCCAAAGAATTATCTCTGGCCGAATCAATTATTTTAACCGCTCTTCCAAAAGCTCCCAGCTATTATTCACCTTATGGCTCTCATCCAGACGAGCTTAAAGAGAGACAGGAATACATTTTAGACCGTATGGCTAAATTCAACTATATTACTGAAGAGCAAGCAGAACAATCTAAGGAAGAAAAACTAAAATATGCTTCCCAATCAGACCTTAAGGCTCATCATTTTATTGCTATGATTAAAGAATATTTAGAAGAAAAATACAGCCGTATCTATACAGATATTAATATGGCAGGATTAAAAGTATATACTACATTAGATTGGGAATTACAGGAAATTGCTGAAGAGGTGGTTACTCAAGGAGTAGAGCAAAACGAGAAAAAATATAGAGCAACTAATTCCGCTTTAGTAGCCATTGATCCAAAAACAGGACAAGTGCTTGCTTTGGTTGGCTCAAAAAAATACGAAGAAGACCAATTCAATGTAGCTACCAGTCCATACAGGCAACCAGGTTCTTCTTTTAAGCCATTTGCTTACGCAGTTGCCTTTGAAAAAGGGTTCACGCCAGAAACTGTTCTATTTGACTTACAAACCAGTTTTGGCAAATTCGGGCCTGGCGATGGCAAAGAATATTCACCTAATAACTATGATTTAAAATTTCGCGGACCAGTAACTATGAGACAAGCTTTGGCACAGTCAATAAACCTTGCTTCAGTTAAAACACTTTATTTAGCCGGCGTTCAGGAAACAATTAATTTAGCCCAAGATATGGGTATTACCACTCTTAAGGACCGTGGTCGCTATAGTTTATCCTTAGTCCTGGGAGGCGGTGAAGTTAAACTTTTAGACGAAACAGCTGCTTATGGAGTTTTTGCAAATAAAGGGATAAAACATCCAGTAAGCTTGGTCCTAAAAATAGAAGACGCGCAAGGAAATATTTTAGAAGAGTACGAGAATAGAGAGGTGCGTGTTCTTAGTAAACAAGTCTCTTGTCAAATTAATAATATTCTTTCAGACGAATCAGTTAGAGCTCCAATGATGGGTTCTTATTCAAAACTTTATCTAACAGACATACCAGCAGCCGCCAAAACAGGTACTACTCAGGATTATAGTGACGGATGGACAATTGGCTATACGCCAAGTCTAGTAGCTGGTGTTTGGGCCGGCAATAATGATTTTACAAAAAAAATGCAACCAGGCGCGGCTGGTCTTTATGTAGCAGCGCCTATTTGGAACGATTTTATGAAAAAAGCTTATGAAACAGTAAATAGCGAACAGCGAACAGAAAATAATAACAATGAATTTATTCTTCCAAAACAAACAGAAAATTTTACGCTGCCTGAACCAAGCCCAGATACTGACAAACCAATGCTTAATGGACAAATCGCTTATCAGAATAAAGTCAAAATTGATAAAATTTCCAGAAAATTAGCAACTGATTTAACTCCTCCTGACTTAATTGAAGAAAAAAATTATCAAGAAGCTCATTCAATTCTCTATTATATAGATCAAGAAGATCCCCAATTTCAAAACTGGGAGGATCCAGTGCTTAAATGGTCAAAAGAACAGCCATGTAATAAAGATGCCTGCTACAATCAATCTATTCCTACAGAATATGACGATGTCCACACTGTGGAAAACCAGCCGCAAATAGAAATTACATCGCCTGCAGAAAATAGTTCAATCAGTCAATCTACTTTATTCATCAAGGCCCTAGCTCAAGCTAATTTAGGCATCAAGCAAGTGGATTTCTTTTTTAATGACAATTTAATTGGCACAGATACAACAAATCCATATTCAATTAACATTAATGTATCTCCTTATTTAATAAATTCCCGTGGGCAAACTATTAAAGTCCGCGCCTATGACCAAGTCCTGAATCGTCAGGAAGATAAAATAACTATCAATGCTAATTTTTAATACTTGAAAATAAAATTCCTTTTTCCTAAGGAATTTTTTACTGGTATGTAGAAAATATCGGTGCGAATTAAACCTTAATTGGCATGATTAGGTATGTATAGCTAACGTCGCCTACTGGCCTGATTGTTACCGGACTGGTGCTGTTATTCAATCCTAAAACAACTTTATCGCTTAAAATGTTGTTCAACCCATCTAAAAGATATCTATAATTGAAAATTATTTCTACTTTTTTCTTTCCTTCAATTTTTGTTTTAATTTGAGATTTATTTTCTCCAATATCAACATCTTTAGATAAAATTTCTATTAATGACTTATCAGGATTAATAGATATTTTAATATCATTAATTTTCCCGCTAAACAAACTGGCTATTTTAATATTATTAATAATTTCCTGACGATTAACAACTACCTGAGTTTCAACTTTATTAGGAATAATCTGCTGATAATCTGGATACTGACCATCAATTAATCTAGAAATGACTTGAACTTGTCCTAAATTAAACAAAATCTGGCTTCCTGATAAAATAATCTCTGCTTCTTGATCCTGTTTATCATCTGGATTGTCTTTTTCTGATAGAATTCTAATTAATTCTTGAATCGTCCTTTGGGGAATAATAATAGATTGGCCTTTTGTCTCCTTATTTAATGAATTAGAATTAATTTGGACATTTTTTTCAGCTAAACGGAAACTGTCTGTGGCTGCTAATTT
>CAZYQY010000013.1:0-13432 GCA_964649795.1 uncultured Candidatus Saccharibacteria bacterium | reverse complement strand
ATTACTAAACAAAACCGTGTTATACAATTTGATGATTTAGTTGCTATTGTAAAGGAATTAATTCAGTTGAATAATAATCCATTGGCCAGACCCGATGATATTGACCATTTAAGCAACCGCCGAGTAAAGTCATTTGGCGAACTTCTGCAAAATAAATTAAGAGTTGGCGTGGCCAGAATGGAAAGAATAATTCGCGACCGAATCTCAACTTTTGAGCATGACGAATTAATGCCCGGCCAATTAATCAATACCAAACCCTTTATGGGCGCAGTAAAAGAATTTTTTACTTCATCACAGCTTTCCCAGTTTATGGACCAGCATAATCCTTTGGCTGAATTAGAACATAAGAGGCGCTTATCAGCTATGGGGCCGGGCGGATTAACAAGAGAGCGCGCTGGATTTGAAGTAAGAGATGTTCATTCCAGCCATTATGGCCGAATCTGTCCGATTCATACGCCAGAAGGTCCGAATATTGGGTTAGTTGGACACTTAAGCATATGCGCGCGTTTAAATAAATATGGTTTTTTAGAGACGCCTTATCGCAAAGTAAAAAAAGGGCGATTAACTAAAGAAATTGTATATCTGACTGCAATTGAAGAAGAAAGGCTCAACATAGCTCATGCTGGAGTAGCTGTTTCTAAAAAAGGAGAACTTTTAGATAAAGAAGTAGAAGCGCGGGTTCATGGTCAGCCAAGCACAATTGGCCGGGATAAGATTGATCTTATTGATGTTTTGCCTCAACAGCCAATCAGCATTGCTACTGCCTTAATACCATTTTTAGAACATGATGACAGCAACCGCGCCTTAATGGGATCAAATATGCAGCGCCAAGCAGTAGCTTGTATTAAGCCAGAAGCTCCTTTAGTCGGCACAGGTATGGAAGAAAAAGCAGCTAAAGATTCTGGGCAAGTGGTTATGGCTAAAGAAAATGGCCGAGTTGAAGAGGTAAATGCTAATAGTATAAAAATCAGTAATAAGAAAATAAAAGATTCAAAAGAATATTCTTTGCGGTCATTTACCCGAACAAACCAATATACCTGTATTTGCCAGCATCCCTTAGTTAAAAGAGGCCAATTAATTAAAAAAGGAGATATTTTAGCTGATGGGGCAGCAACCAAGCAAGGATATTTATCATTAGGGCAAAACCTTTTAGTTGCTTTTATGTCCTTGCGCGGAAGCAATTTTGAAGACGCTATTATCCTTTCGGAAAAAGTTGTTAAAGATGACCGTTATACTTCTATTCATATAGAGGATTTTGCATGTGATGTTAGAGAGACCAAATTGGGTCCGGAAATTACCACGCCAGATATTCCTAATGTGAGCGAAGAGCGGCTAAAAGATTTAGATGAAGAAGGAATTGTCCGAATTGGCGCTGAAGTCGGCCCTAATGATATTTTAATAGGCAAGATTTCTCCTAAAGGAGAAACGGACTTAACTGCTGAAGAGCGGCTTTTACAGGCAATTTTTGGCGAGAAAGCCCGTGATGTTAAAGATGCTTCTTTAAGAATGCCCCATGGTAAGCGTGGCCGGGTAGTTGGCATAAAGACCTTTTCGCGCGATAAAGGAGACAAATTGCCAGCAGGAGTGATTAAAAGCATACAAGCAGAAGTAGCTCAATTAAGGAAAGTTTCTGTAGGCGATAAATTAGCAGGCAGACACGGAAATAAAGGCATTATTGCTAAAATTTTGCCAGAAGAAGATATGCCTTATTTAGCTGATGGAACCCCTGTAGAAGTTGTTCTTAATCCATTAGGAGTTGCTTCAAGAATGAATATTGGCCAGATTTTGGAAACTCATTTAGGCTGGGCTGCTCAAACTTTAGGGTATAAAGCTATTAGTCCGTCTTTGGCCGGAGTTAAAGAGGAAGAAATAAAGCAGGAATTGAAAAAAGCTAATCTGCCTGAAGATGGCAAGGTTATACTATATGACGGTCGCAATGGAGAGGCCTTTGAACATCCAGTAACAGTTGGATATATTTACATAATGAAATTGTTGCATTTGGTTGAAGATAAAATTCATATGCGGTCAGTTGGACCCTATTCTTTAATTACTCAACAGCCATTAGGCGGGAAAGCCCAGTTTGGCGGCCAGAGATTCGGGGAAATGGAGGTTTGGGCTTTAGAAGGATACGGAGCTGCTCACAGTTTGCAGGAGATGCTCACGATTAAATCAGATGATGTTACTGGCAGGGCAGGGACTTATGACGCGATTATAAGAGGGAAAAAAATACAGGCGCCGAATATTCCGTCTTCTTTTAATGTTCTTGTGAGCGAATTAAAAGCGCTGGGATTGAATGTAGAGTTAATTGAAAAATAAAATGAGTACAAAAGTTTCTGATTTCAAATCTATCCGTTTGAAACTGGCAAGTCCAGACGAGATTTTGAATTGGTCTTATGGAGAAGTTACAAAACCAGAAACGATTAATTACCGCACTCAAAGAGCGGAAAAGGACGGCTTATTCTGCGAGAGAATATTCGGTCCTGAAAAAGATTGGGAATGCTCTTGCGGCAAATACCGAAGGATTCGCTATAAAGGTGTTATTTGCGATAAATGCGGCGTAGAAGTAACCAGGTCAATTGTAAGGCGGGAAAGAATGGGCCATATTTCTTTAGCTGTTCCGGTTTCTCACATCTGGTTTTTACGCGGAGTCCCTTCTAAAATGGGATTGATTTTAGATAAGTCATTTCAGGAATTAGAAAAAGTTATTTATTTTGCAGGATATATTATAACTAAAATTAACGAAGAAGATAGAAAAAAAGTAATTAGAGAAATAGACAAGGAGTACAAAACAAAAATAAAAAATCAAAATCCAAAAGTCAAAACTCAATTAAAAGGACAGAGAGACGAATCAATACGCGAAGTAAGAAGTTTATATAAGTATCAAATAGTTTCAGAGATGGAATATCGCAATTTAAGTTTGAGATTCGGCCAAGTTTTTGAAGCAGGCACTGGAGCTGAAATTTTAAGAAATATTTTTGAAAAAGTGAATTTAGAGGCATTGGCAAAAGAATTAAGCGACAAAGCAAAAAAAGCCAGCCCAGCCATAAAAAGTAAAAATCTTAAAAGATTGCAATTAGTAAAAGGATTAATTGATGCCAAAATCAGGCCAGAATGGTTCTTTTTAACTGTTTTACCGGTTTTACCTCCTGATTTAAGGCCAATGGTCCAGTTGGACGGAGGCCGTTTTGCCACTTCTGATGTTAATGATTTGTATAGAAGAGTGATTAATCGAAATAATCGATTGAAGCGCTTAATAGAATTAAACGCCCCAGAAGTTATTTGCCGCAATGAAAAAAGAATGCTTCAGGAAGCAGTTGATGCTCTGATTGATAATACAAGCCGCAGAGGACAAGTCATGGTAGCTGCTTCAACAGGTCAGAAACGAATTCTTAAGTCGCTCACTGACGGACTTAAGGGCAAACAAGGAAGATTTAGACAGAATTTATTAGGCAAACGAGTGGATTATTCGGGCCGTTCAGTTATTGTTGTTGGTCCGGACTTAAAGCTTGATCAATGCGGCTTGCCTAAATATATGGCTTTGGAACTTTTTAAGCCATTTGTTATTAACAAGCTGGTTGAACGCGGATTAGCTCATAATGTACGTGGGGCTGGGCATTTGATTGAAGAAGAAATAAATGAAGTTTGGAGCATTTTAGAAGAAGTGACTAAAAACCGCTATGTGCTTTTGAATAGAGCTCCAACTTTGCATAGATTAGGAATACAGGCATTTCAGCCGGTTTTAATTGAAGGGAACGCTATTCAAATACATCCTCTGGTTTGCAGGGCATTTAATGCTGATTTTGACGGAGACCAAATGGCAGTTCATTTGCCTTTAAGCGAAGAAGCTCAAACAGAAGCCAAAGAAATAATGCTTTCTTCGGAGAATCTTTTAAAGCCAGCAACTGGAAATCCAGTGGCAATTCCAACACAGGATATGATTTTAGGCTGTTATTGGATGACTAAAATTGAAGAAGATTTACCTAGACAGGGAAAAATTTTTACTAACCCGTCAGAAGCGCTTTTAGCAAAACATTTTGGCTCTGTACGCTTAAAAACAAGAGTTAAGGTGCGAATGAATGGGGAAATTATTGAAACTTCAGTTGGCCGGATTATTTTTAATGAGCCATTGCCGCCTGAAATTGATTTTATTAATGAAACAATGAGATCTAAAAATCTGCATAAACTGGTTTCAGACTTGATAGAAAAGATTGGCATTAAAAAAACAGCTCCAATTTTAGATAAAATTAAAAGAATGGGATTTAAGTATGCTACTGCTTCAGGAATTAGCTGGGGCATGGATGATTTGAATGTACCTAAAGAGAAAAAAGGATGGATAAAAAATGCGCATAAAGAATTAGCAATTGTGCAGAATCAGTATAACAGCGGTCTTTTAACTGAATCAGAGAGAAAGTCCCGAGTTATTGAAATTTGGCTTAATACAGCTGAAAAAGTGGCTAAGCGCATCCCAGAGATTATGGATAAAAAAAGTTCCATCTTTAGTATTTATGATTCAAAAGCCAGAGGGTCTTCAAGCCAGCTTACGCAAATGATGGGAATGAAGGGATTAGTTATTAATCCAGCTGGAGAAACTATGGAATTGCCGATCAGAAGTTCTTACAAAGAAGGGTTTAGCGTTTTGGAGTATTTTATTTCCACTCACGGAGGCCGTAAAGGATTAGCTGATACTGCCCTAAAAACAGCTACTGCTGGATATCTAACAAGACGTTTAGTTGATGTTTGTCAGGACATTGTTGTTCGCGAGGAAGATTGCAAAGACAGAAAGGGAATTTATATTTATCGGGAAGACGAAGAGGATATGGGGAATTCTTTTGCTTCGCGGATTTATAGAAGAACTTGTATGGAAAAGGTTATTAAATCAGGAGCAATTCTGGCTAAGTCAGGGCAGGTAATTGATAAAGAAGCAGCTCAGAAAATAGATGAGGCCGGAGTTGATAAGTTGAAAGTGAGATCAGTGATTAGCTGCCAATCATTAAATGGAATTTGCCAGAAATGCTATGGTTGTGATTTAGGCCGGAATAAAACAGTCAAATTAGGTGAAGCCATCGGCATTATTACTGCTCAAGCCATTGGCGAACCAGGCACACAGTTAACATTGCGAACTTTCCATACTGGTGGAGTGGCTGGCGGACAAGACATTACTCAGGGATTGCCTAGAGTGGAGGAAATTTTTGAAGCCCGTCCGCCTAAAGGCAAGGCAATTATTTCAGAAGTTGACGGCAAGGTTAAAGAAATTGTTGAAAGCGGAGAGCAAAGAATTATTCAGATAGAGCCAATTAGCCCTGATGTAAAATTGGGGAAAACCAAGATATTGGAATATAGCTTGCCAATTAAATTAGCTGTTAATGTTGAGAAGGGAGATTTAATCGCTAAAGGTCAGCGGCTTGGCGAAGGGCACATTGACTTAAAGGAGTTGTATAAAACAGCTGGAGCTGAAGCAGTCCAGAGATATATTATAAGGGAGGTCCAGAAAATTTATACTTTTGCTGGAGAGAATATAAATGACAAGCATGTAGAAATGATTATTCGACAGATGTTTTCCCGCATTAAAGTCAAGAATCCAGGCTCAACCAATCTTTTAGCTGATTCTATTGTAGAAAAAAACCGTTTTCAAAAGGAAAACAATAAAGTTTCTAAAAAAAGTGGACAATTAGCAATTGGCGACCAGTTGTTATTAGGCATTACAAAAGTATCCTTGAGCACAGAAAGTTTTCTCTCAGCTGCTTCTTTTATTGAGACGACTCGCGTTTTAATCAATGCCAGTGTTCAGGGCAAGGAAGATAAATTAAAAGGATTGAAAGAAAACGTAATTATTGGTAAACTAATACCAGCAGGCACTGGATTTGCGAAGTAGTAATTTTATGCCCAAGAAGCGTATTAAAAAGAAGATAAGGCCTAAAAAAATAGTCCGCAAGAAGTCAGTTCTTCGTTCTGATACTAAAAAGGGGATTCTGGCTGTGGTATTTTTTACTTTGGCTATTGTTAGTCTTTTGAGTTTTTTGAATTGCGCTGGGATTTTCGGCAATTATTTTTTGAAATTCAGCCAAGTGTTTTTTGGCAAGGGGTTTTTCTTTGTTACTATTAGCTTTGTTTTAATTGGTTTGGCGATTCTTTTCCCTAAATTAAATCAGGGGGTTAGAGATAAGCCGTCTTATAAAACTATTTTTCTCGGAATTATTCTTTTTATTCTTAGCATCTTAGGGATTTTTCATATTTTAGGCAATGGCACATCTTTCTTAACAGGCGGTTATCTTGGCCTTGTGCTTGGCTATCCGCTTATTGAATACTTAAGTTTTTGGGCTGGCTTGGTAATTTTATTGGCTCTTTTAACGATCTCTATTTTAGTTGTTTTTAATATCTCCCTTATTCCATTAAAGAAAGAAGAGCAAGTTCTTGAATCTATTAAAGAAGATGCCCAGGCAGAAAAAAGTCTTTGGCAGAGAATTAAAGACAAAAAAAAGACTCAAGAATCAAAGCCTGAGCAAAAAGATAGTCTTTTAGGCTCAAGAATCTCTCCAGAAGACAGAATTAAGGCAAAAGATAGAACAAGAGAAAATTCTGAGCAAGTTGATTTTGGCAAAAGTATTTCAATTGCTTCTAGTAAAGCAGCTGCAGATTTTAAGCTTCCTACGCTTGACTTTCTGGAAAAAGATAAGGGACAGCCAACCAGTGGAGATATTAAGGCCAATATTAATATTATTAAGCGGACTTTGGAAAATTTCGGTATTGAAGTGGAAATGGCAGAAGTTAATATCGGACCGACTGTTACGCAATACACCTTGAGACCTGCTCAAGGGATGAAGCTATCCAGAATTACTGCTTTGCATAATGATTTAGCCCTGGCTTTGGCAGCTCATCCTTTGCGTATAGAAGCGCCGATTCCTGGCCGTCCATTAGTAGGGATAGAAATTCCAAACAAATCAATTGTTTTGGTTCGTTTATATACTCTTTTGGAAAGGCCCACTTTTCAAGAATCAACTCCTTTGACTTTTGCTTTAGGCAGAGATGTGGCAGGCAATCCGATGTTTACTGATTTGTCTCAAATGCCACATTTATTAGTGGCTGGAGCAACTGGCACAGGCAAAACAATTGCCTTAAACAATTTAATTATTAGTTTGCTTTATCGCAATTCTCCGGACAATCTAAAATTTATTTTAATTGATCCAAAAAGAGTTGAATTAACAGCTTATAATTCAATCCCTCATCTAATAGCTCCTGTTATTGTTCAGCCGGAAAAAGCAGTTGGCTCTTTGCGCTGGGCCGTGAGCGAAATGGAAAGACGTTTTGAAGTTCTTCAAGGGTCAGGTAAAAGAGATATAATGGCGTATAATAAGGCAAGAACAAAGGATATGGAATCAATGCCTTATTTAGTCATTGTTATTGATGAACTGGCTGATTTAATGTCGTCTTATGGCAGGGAAGCTGAAGCAGCGATTGTCCGTTTAGCGCAGATGGCGCGGGCAATTGGCATTCATTTAGTTGTTTCTACTCAAAGGCCTTCTGTAGAAGTTATTACGGGTTTGATTAAAGCGAACATTACTTCGCGTATAGCTTTCCAAGTAGCTTCTCAAATTGATTCCAGAACTATTTTAGATATGGCTGGTTCGGAAAAATTATTAGGCAATGGAGACATGCTTTTCTTGGCTGGCAATTCAGCCAAGCCGCGAAGAATCCAGGGCTCATATATTTCTGACAAAGAGATTAAAAGGGTTACTGATTATTTAAGAGAAACAAGAGCGCCAGATTATAAGGATGAGGTAACTGTTGAATCAGACCAAAGACAAGCAAAAAGAGGAGCAGGGTTTAGCGGCTCTGACATAGAGGATGAATTATACGAAGAGGCAAAAGAAACAGTTGTTCAGGCAGGCAAAGCATCAGCTTCTTTGCTCCAGCGCAGATTGCGCGTTGGCTATGCCCGGGCAGCCCGTCTTTTGGATATACTAGAAGAAAGAGGCATAGTTGGTCCAGCCGACGGCGCTAGGCCAAGAGATGTTTTTATAGATGAAGGAGAGGAATAACAAAATTTTTAATTTTCAATTTATTACTTTCTAGTAAATGGCAAAAGTCCCATTACGCGGGCTTTTTTTATTGCTTTAGATAGTTTTCTTTGGTGTCTAGCGCAGACATTGGTCCTCTTAGGCGAAATTATTTTTGCCTGGCCAGAAATAAACTGATTTAACAAATCAGTATCTTGATAATCAATATTTTCTATTTTTTGCTGGCAAAAGTAACAGGATTTTGTCATAATTTAAAATGGTATATTTTTTACATCAACTTCTTCTTTACTCTCGTTATTCTCTTGATTTTCTTGATTCTGTATTGGTTCTTCTGCTTCAATAACTGGTATTTCCTCATTGTTTTTAATAGCAGGAGCATCGGCTTCTTTGTTTGTTGGAACTGTTTGGCTTTGTGCGGCTCTGGGACCCATTTGCATATTTTCCGCAATAATTTCAGTCCTATATCTTTTATTCCCGTCTTTATCTTCCCAAGAATTGGTTTGAATACGGCCTTCAATCAGAATCAATTGGCCTTTATTTAAATACCGCGAGCAAATATCAGCTAATTTGCCAAAAGCGACTATATTATGGAATTCAGTTGATTCTTTTTTTCCTCCTTCTCTATCATTCCAAACTCTGTTTGTTGCTAATCCAAAAGAGGCGACTGTTTGTCCAGAAGGCAAAGTTCTGCTTTCTGGGTCGCGGGTTAATCTGCCAACAATAATTGCTTTATTAAAATTCATAAATTTAGTGAGCAAAGAACAGCGAACAAGGAACAAAGTTTTTGTTCATTGTTCATTGTTAATTGTTCATTCGTTAAGTATTTCGTCTAATTTTTTATCTAATTCTTGTATTTTGACTTTTTCTTTTGTACGTCTAGATACTAATGGTTCAATCCGGTCAATCATTTTAGAATCTATGCTTTGCTTAACTATTTTTGATTTTTTTGTCTTTTTGTATTCCTTAGACTGTTTTTGAATAGTAATTAGATAGCGAATAATATTTTTTTCTAAATTTAGTTGTTCACAAAGCTTATGCATTCCCGAAATCGGCAAGAGGAAATTTAAATTTAAGTAAAAAGCGTCCTCGTGTTTTTGAATCTTGTAAGGCAGATTCTTTTTAATAGGATGAATTAATGATCTCTCCTCTTGAATAGACCCATTGCTGTTAACAATCATCTGCTTTATTTTCTGGACAGATTCGTCTAATTTTTCCTGCTGCAACAGAGGAGAAAGGAAACATGTTAATTGATAAGATTTTTTCTCTTCATTCATGCTAATAGATTAGCAGAAGAGGCAGAAGAGGTCAAGAGACCGTGACCAGGCACGGCCTTTTTCGCACAACCTTGCTACGCAAGGATGTTGCTCTTTAAGGCCATGCCTGTTCATATTACTCGTCAAGGCGTGGCCTATGAATGACTGTTCTTGTTTAGATATCCTTGAGCGAATTCCTGGCCAGTCATTGGGTTTTTGCCGGCTGGCTGTACTAATTCTAAAAGCAAATAGCCATTTTTAGTCTTGATTGCCGCCTTATCTTGTTGATTAATTGCTTTGGCTTTTAAAATTTTTATTCTCTTGTTATTAAGAATAAGCCAGGCTCCAGGCCAGGGATAAAAAGCCCTGACCATTCTTTGTATCTGTTCAGCGCTTTGTTTTAAGTCAATTTGGCCGTGTTGCCGTGTAAATATTTTTGTATAAGTAGCTTTGCCATGTTCTTGAAGAATTGATTTAATTTCCTTTTTAAGATACTGGGGGAGAATTTTGATTAGCAGATTAGCTGATTTTTGAGATAGTTCTTTTTCTAGAGTTTGGTAGTTATCATTGTCTTTAATAATAATTTTTTCTTGGGCAATAATAGGGCCATGGTCCATTTTTTCATCCATAAGCATAATGGTTATGCCAGTTATTCTTTCTCCTTTTAAAATAGCGGTTTGAATAGGCGAAGATCCGCGATATTTAGGCAGAAGAGATGGATGGAGATTAAGGCAGCCGAATTCGGGTATTTTAAGAATTTTTGCAGGGATTATTTGTCCATAATCTGCAGTGATTATTAAATCAGGAGATAAATCTGAAATTTGAGATTCAAAATTGGAAATTTTTTCTGGCTGTAAAATAGATAGTTTATGTTTAAGGGCTATTCTTTTAATTGGCGAAGCGGTCAATTCACGCTGTCGGCCAGCTGACTTATCAGGCACGGTAATAACAGCTGTTATTTTATAATCACTGTTAATTAATTTCTCTAAAATGGGCACAGCGAATTGGCCAGTGCCTATGAAAAGAATTTTTGTTTTATTTTTCATAATGATTAAAGGATGTATCCGTAAAGGCCGTGCCTTAAAACATACAACCTTTGCAAAGATTGTATGTTTTAAGGCACGGCCTTTAATTCGTTATAATCCACAATTAAAATTCCGTGCAAATGGTCAACTTCATGCTGAATAACTCTGGCTAAAAGACCCTCGGCCCGTATTTTTATTTTCCTGCCCTCGGTATCCACTGCTCGAGCGGTAATCTTAAAAGGCCTTTCAACCGGAACAATTATATTAGGTAAGCTTAAGCATCCTTCAGGCATGATTTCTTTTTTTGCTGAAGATTTCTTTATTTCAGGATTGATTAAGGCCATTGCTTTTTCGTTTTTGTCGGGTTGGACAACAATAATGCAAAGCGATTTGTTTACTTGAGGCGCTGCCAAGCCAATATCATTCTGGCCTGATTCTACTATTTCTTTCATATCTAAAATTAGCTGCTTAATTTCAGCGCTTATTTCATTGACTTTTTTTGCTTTTTCACGCAAAACAGGATTGTCCTGGCCAGTTTGTATTTTAAGCATATATTTATTTTATAATTTTCCACTTAATATCTGATTCTTGTCCAGCGAATTCTTTCCATTCATCATCCTGGCTTATAACATACCATTTTTTTCTGCTCACTGACCAAATCATTGGCTGATTTCTGAAAAATGGCTTTTTAACTATTTCTTTAGGTTTAAGTTTATCTAATTCTAACCATTTTTTAAAGACAGTTTCAATAGCATAGTCCAGATTTCGTGATTTGGCCCATTTAGCTACTTTGGTTATGGCTTTTTTGGCTTCTTTTAAAGAGCCAGCTAGTTCTAAAAGCTGTTTGGCTGGCCTAGTGTATCTAGAATAAACTATTTTCTTTTTTTTAGCGTCATTTTTAATTTTATCCAAACTTAAACCTTTGGTTTTGAAATAGTAATTAACAATTTTTTGAATATTTGTTTCTTTTGTAGGCATGGTTAGAGATAAATCTATAAAGCTTATGAAGGCTGCGCCTTGAGAAATTTAGACAAGCACGGCCTTAAAGAGCAACATCCTTCGCAGTACTCTGCGGAGGTTGTGCGAGGAAGGCCGTGCTTGGTTAAATTCATAGGCCACGCCTTGACGAGTACATCCTTCCGCTCTTCGAGCGTAAGAATGTAGCTCTCAAGGCGCGGCCTCTTTAACGGCCTTCAATTCCCCTCAAGGCATGGCCTTTAATTGCCTTCTTCGCAATCCTCTGTGCTTTATAAAATATTCCCCTTATAAACATACTTTAATCCGGCTTTTATGCCGATTTGCTCGGCCTTTTCCAGCGTTTTTAATGGAGTAGCTGAAAGGTTTTTAAGTTTCCAGGATATTTCCGGAGAGAATCTGGAAATGTGCCAAGGCGTTTTTGCGCCTAATTCTTTTTTAATGAATTGGGCGATTTTTTTAAGCATATTTGGCTGATCAGTCAGTCCAGGAATAATTAATGTAGTTAGTTCCACCCAAACGTTATTTTTTTTAAGTTCTTTGAGATTTTCTAAAACCGGCTTTAATTGACCTCCGCAGTACTTTTTATAAAAACTATTATCAAATGATTTTAAGTCAACATTAGCTGCATCAAGATATGGAATAATTAGCTTTAAAGTTTGCGGGCTCATAAATCCGTTGGTTACCCAGATATTCTTAAGCCCTTTTTCTCTAGCTAATTTCATTGTTTCTAAAGCATATTCCAGAAAAATAGTTGGTTCAGTGTAAGTATAAGAGATGCTTGGGCAGTGATTATTCAAGGTATCCTGGATAATTTTTTCAGGGGTCAAATTATAACCGCCTTGACTTGATTGAGAAATACTCCAATTTTGGCAGTTAGCGCATCGAAAATTACAACCAACAGTAGCAATGGAATAAGTATATGTTCCAGGTAAGAAATGATAAAGAGGCTTTTTCTCAATTGAATCAATATTAGCGGCTATTGCTTTTCCGTAAACCAAAGAATAAAGTTTTCCATCTTTATTTTCCCTGACATTGCAAATGCCTCTTTTGCCCGGCAGAATAATACAATAATGGGAACAGACATTACAGCGAATCTTCTTTTGAGATAGTTTTTCATAGAGCAAAGCTTCTTTCATTGCTTTTAATTATAATCCTTCTTTGTTATAATTCAAAGTAAATATGATGCATCGTATTTTTTTAGCTATAAATTTACCGGAGTCAATTAAGGAAGAATTATTAAAATTTCAAAGCCAGTGGGCTGATTTACCAGTTCGCTGGACAAAAAAAGATAATTTACATATTACCTTAGTTTTTCTTGGCTATTTAAATGACGAAGAGATATTAGAAGTTTGTAAATTAACTCGCGAAGCAGCCCAAAAACATCAGCCATTTGAGATAAAATTAAAGCGAATTTATTTAGGTCCTAATAATTTGCCGCGAATGATTTGGATAAAAGGAGAAGAAAATCCTGATTTAGTTAAATTAAAAAACAATTTGGAAGGCAGATTGCTTAATCACCGAGAAAATAGGCCCTTTCAAGTTCATATTACTTTAGCGAGAATTAGACAAGGAGAATGGCAGCGTTTGCCTGATAAACCCAAAATAGATAAAGAAATTTCTTTAGTTTTTCCAGTTGATTCTATAGAAATAATGGAGAGTTATTTATCAAGAAAAGGACCTGATTATACTATTTTAGAGTCAGTTGAATTAGGAAATTGATTATGGAAATTCTTGGAGTAAAAATAGATAATTTAACTATAGATAAAGTCCTTGAAAAAATAAAAGGGTTTTTAGAAGATGACAAACAGCATTATATTGTTACGCCCAATCCAGAATTTTTAGTTAAGGCGCAATCAGATAAAGAATTCAAGGAAATCCTTAATAAGTCAGATTTAGCTGTTCCTGATGGAATTGGTTTAGTTTTTGCTTCTTGGTTTTTAGGACAGAGAATTAAAGCACGTATAACAGGAGCAGACTTAACTGGATACATTCTGGAAATAGCTCAAAAAAAAGATTTAAAAGTTTTTTTAATTAACTGGTCCAAGGGATTGTCTAGCGCTAATTTAATTAAAAAAGCTGTTAAAGAAAAATATCCCGGTCTGCGGTTTGAAGTTAAAGATATTGAAAAAGGCCGTGCCTTAAAAGATACAACCTCTGCAGA
>CAZYQY010000012.1:0-17627 GCA_964649795.1 uncultured Candidatus Saccharibacteria bacterium | reverse complement strand
TTTGAAAAAACCAACCAAGGGAATTTGATTACCGCGCTATATATGCGCTTAATGCGCCAAGGCTGGCAAAATAGTCGCCAAAGCCATTCTAATCCAATAGAACGTATAAGCTTCGGAGCTCTTCTGATGCGGCCAGTTATAAAATCAAAAGACCCTCCTATGCCAATAGCTAATTTAATTGAAGGCATATATTTTAGATTATTATAAATGAACTTTTCCTGATAAGGAGCGCCCAACGAGACGAAAAGAATAAGAGGCCGTGCCTTAAAAGATACAACCTCTGCAGAGATTGTATCTTTTAAGGCACGGCCTCTTATTCTATTCGTTTCCTTGGGCGCTCCTTATCAGGAAAAATTCATTTATAATAATCTAAAATATATGCCTTCAGTTAAATTGGCTGTTGGAGTAGGCGGAGCTTTTGATTTTATAACTGGCCGTATTAAAAGAGCCCCGAAGCTTATGCGTTCTATTGGATTAGAATGGCTTTGGCGGTTATTTTGCCAGCCCTGGCGCATTAAACGTGTTTTCAGAGCAATAATCAAATTCCCTTTGTTGGTTTTTTTAAACAGATAAAGACTTATCCACAGCTGATCATTTTATTTTATAAAAAAATGTTGTATTATAATAAAAGGAAGGAGACCGTAGCTAATTAAGTTTTCGGAGGAAACTTTATTAGGCGGATAAAATTATGGAAAATATATGGTTATGGATAATAATTGCAGCAGTTGCTATTGTTATTTTATTCTTTGCTCTTAAGCCAAAGAAAAAAGAATCAATGCCAGAAGATGTTTCAGCTCCAGAGGCTCCTAATCCAACAGAATCTTCAGATAATGCTGAAGAAAATTCTTCTGAAAAAGAAAAACCAATGGAATAAATTGTAAAAATAGATTTCAAGTAGATATAGATAAAAATCTGACTGCTTCTTTAAGTTAGTCAGATTTTTGTTTTTTAATTGTAATTATGCTAAAATAAATTTATGAAAAAGATTTTTAGGCATCCTTTGGTTTTGTCTTTATTAATAATAGGCGTTCTGTTTTTTTTGAATTATAAAGGTTTATTAAAGGTTCCACAAGACCTTTTTTTTAAATTATTTGCTCCAATAGAAAAAATTATCTATCAAACTTCTTTAAAAACCAGTAATTTTTTTAATTCTATTAATTCAATTAATAGGCTTAATACTGAAAATTCTGAACTGAAACAGGAAAACGAAGAACTTTTAAGTAAAATTATCCAATTAAAAGAAACAGATTGGGAGAATGAATTTCTTCGTGAACAAATGAGTTTACCAGATTCAGAAAACAAACA
The DNA here is from genome assembly GCA_964649795.1 of uncultured Candidatus Saccharibacteria bacterium. GTDB lineage: Bacteria > Patescibacteriota > Minisyncoccia > Portnoybacterales > UBA2143 > JABMPX01. Next base: position 16,322 of record CAZYQY010000012.1, on the reverse strand, counting down.
GCTTATATTAGCAGATATTGTCGGACAAGATTCATCAGGCCTAGGAAAATATATTTTGATTAATAAAGGAGAGAAACAAGGAGTTAAAAAAAAGGCAGCTGTTATTACTGCAGGCAATATTTTGATTGGCCAGATAATTGAATTAACTGATTCTTTTGCCAGAGTTCAATTGATTACTGATTCCAACAGCAGGATTAATGCCTTAATTCAGGAATCAAGAGTGGCTGGATTGGTTAAAGGAGGTCAAGGATTAAATTTAATTATTGATTTATTGCCGCAAAAAGAAAAAATAAAAGAAGGAGAAATAGTTATTACTTCAGGGTTAGCTGGATTGTTTCCAAAAGGATTGCTTATTGGACAAATTCAAGAAGTTTCCTTTTCTGATGTTCAGATTTCTCAAAAAGCTAAAATTAAAACAGCTGCAGATTTCAACAAACTGGAAAAAGTTTTTGTGATAATTAAGGACAGTCCTTGAAATTAAATGATGTTCCGAAAACGAAATTTTTCAAATTGCTTATCCCTGCCCTCGCTTTGCTCGGGCGCACGCCCACACCTACAATTTGAAAAATTTATTTTCTTCACAATATTAGATTAAGTGTAATCCTTATGGCAACATGAAACCTCTTTTTATTATTTTAATTTTGATCTTAGCAATAATTTTACAAACAACTGTTGTTCCATTTTTGGCAATTTCAGGGATTAGCCCTAATTTAATCTTGCTCTTAATTTTTATCCTTATTACCTTTAAAGATTTTAAGGAAATATGGTGGGTTGTTGTTTTAACTGGTTTGTTTTTAGAATTGTTTTCCGGACTTATATTTGGTCTAATCAGTTTGAGCTTGATTGGCGCTGTTTATTTGATTGATCGGATTAACAAAAATTTTTCTGCAACTAAACTTTGGATGAAAACTGTTTTTGTTGTTTCAGGCATTCTATTGTATAATTTGTTTTTAATTATTTTAGGCAGATTATTCCATTTAGATTTATTTTTTAGCTTAAGATATTTATTTATTAATATAATTTATAATCTATTAATAATGATTATATTTTTTTCTTTGGTATATGGAGCGAAAAAAGTATTTTATCAAAAATAGAGCTAAGGAGGATATTGAAGCAGAGGAGATTTTTTTGGATGCCGAAGCAATCCGTTCTTTAGAAGAAAAAGGCAAGCTGGAAAAACCAATCAAGCGCCGTAGTTTCATTCTATTTTATTTAATTATTATTTTCGGTTTATCAGTTCTATTCTTTAGAGCTGGTTATTTACAAATTATTAGAGGAGAATATTATCATGATTTAGCTCAAGGCAACAAATTAAGGATTTATTCTCTGCAAGCTCCGCGGGGAATTATTTATGATTGCTCTGGACAGGCCTTAGTCAGAAATATACCAAGATTTGATTTGGTAGTTGACTTGAATGATTTTTTAGATAATTCTGATTTAATACAGAATGAAATTTTAGAAAAAATAATCAGTATTGTTAATAATGAGAACAACTTAGATTCAAAAGAAGAATTCAAAAAACAAATAGAAGAAGCTTGCCAAAAAATGAGCCAAATGGTTTTAATCAAGGGGGTTGAACATTCAGCAGCTTTAATTATGGAAAGCTTGGTTAATGATTGGCCAGGGTTGCGAATAGAAAAAAATGCCCAGCGAGAATATATTTTTACCCCTTACTTTTCTCATATCTTGGGTTATACTGGACAGGTTGATGCTAATGATTTAGAAAGCCATGAAGATTATTCATTGAATGACCAAATTGGCAAAACAGGATTGGAATGTGAATATGAAGATTTTTTGCGCGGAGAACCTGGACAAGACCAAATTGAAGTAGACCATTTGGGTAAAACCCAAAAATTATTAGTTAGCAAACAAGCCCAGCCTGGCCAAGGATTAGTTCTTTTTATTGATCAGGAATTACAGGAAAAACTTTATCAGTCATTGAATAAAATGCTTGATCAGATTTTTTTCAAAAATAAGTCAAAAAAAGCAGTTGGCTTGGCAATTAATCCTAATAACGGCAATATATTAGCTTTAGTAAGTCTGCCTGATTTTAATAATAATCTTTTTGCCCAGGGAATTTCTCAAGACAGTTTAGATTTTTTGGAGAATGAATTTAGCCAGCCCTTTTTGAATAGAGCTTTGGCTGGACAATATCCGTCTGGTTCTATAATAAAACCGCTGATTGCCTCAGCTGCTTTGGAAGAAAAAGTTATCAGTCCCAGCAGGAAAATTAATTGCCAAGGAGCATTAAATATTTTTAATAAATACAATTCTCAAATAGTTTATAATTTTCCTGACTGGAAAGCCCATGGATTAACTGATATGATTAAAGCTATTGCTGAATCATGTAATGTATATTTTTACACTATTGGCGGGGGATATGGGGGAATAGAAGGTCTGGGTGTTGAGAAGATCAAGAAATATTTAGAATATTTTGGATTAGGACAGGAAACAAAAATAGATTTACCTCAGGAGGAAATCGGTTTGATACCAGATGAAGAATGGAAAAAGGAAAATAAACCGGAAGAAGAATGGTATCTTGGAGATACTTATCATTTGGCAATTGGCCAGGGAGATATTTTAGTTACTCCTTTGCAAATGGGCATGGCTATAGCAAGCATTGCCAATAACGGCACTTTATACCAGCCGCAATTAGTTGATAAAATTATTGACTCTGGTAAAAATATAATTAAAGATATTTTGCCGAAAATCATACGGGAGAATTTTATCCAGTTGCAGAATATTAAAATAGTTCAGCAAGGAATGAGACAAGCTGTTTTAAGCGGTTCTGCGCAATTTCTGTCTGATTTACCTGTTAAGGTGGCTGGGAAAACAGGCACAGCTCAATTTGGAACAGAAGACATGACTCATTCTTGGTTTGTTGGCTTTGCCCCTTACAATGATCCGGAAATTGTATTAGTTATTCTAATAGAAGGCGGCGGCGAAGGGCATAAATCAGCTGTTCCAGTTGCAAAAGAAGTATTAGAATGGTATTTTAGTAAATAATTATCTTCTTTGCTCCAGTTTAAAATAATGAAATATATTTCTTCAGAAGGGCTTAAAAAAATAAAAGAAGAATTAGAAGGAAGAAAGACGGCTAAACGCCAAGAAATTGCCGAACGACTTGCTGAGGCAAAATCTTTGGGCGATTTAAGCGAGAATACTGAATATGCAGCAGCTAAAGACGACCAGTCATTCAATGAAGGGAGGATTTTAGAATTAGAACAGATTATTAAAGAGGCAAATTTGATTAGGCCAAACCAGAAAGGAACAAAGAAAATTCAAATAGGTTCAGTTGTTGAAGTAAAATTAATTAAAGGGAGGACTAATAAATATGTTTCAGGAAAGCAATCTTTTATGATTGTTGGCTTTCATGAAGCAAGTCCGTCCCATGGAAAAATTTCCAATGAGTCGCCTTTGGGCCTGGCCTTTTTTGGTCATGAGATTGGTGATATAATAGAAGTAGAAACCCCTAATGGGAAAATGGAATATAAGATAACTAATATTAGGTAAAAATGTCTTCTATAGAATTGATCAAAAAAAATAGAATAAGGAAATTAGAGAATATTAGAAAAAAAGGGATTAATCCTTATCCAGTTAAATCTAATAGAACTTGCGCTTGTCAGGAAGCAATTGATCAGTTTGAAAAATTAGCTGAGCAAGAAAAGGAAATATTTTTAGTTGGCAGAATAAAAGCTATTCGAACGCATGGCGGTTCTGCTTTTGCCAACATTGAAGATGGTTCAGCTCAATTCCAAATTTATTTAAAAAAAGATGAAATAGGCGATAAGGAATTTATCTTTTTTCAGGATAATTTTGATGTAGGAGATTTCATTGAAACTAAAGGCAAGCTTTTCCTAACAAAAAAAGGCGAGAAAACATTATTAGTTAAGGATTATCGGATTTTAGCCAAGAGCTTATTACCATTGCCGGAAAAATGGCATGGATTGAAAGATGTTGAAGAAAGATTCAGGAAAAGATATCTTGACTTGATGATGAATCAGGAAGTAAAAAAGATTTTTAAAAAGCGAGGCGAAATTATTGAGAAAATGAGAGATTTCTTGCGCCAAAATAAATTTATTGAAGTAGAAACTCCAATTCTACAGTCATTATACGGAGGAGCCAGCGCTAGACCTTTTAAAACTCATCTTAATGCTTTAGACGTAGATTTATATTTAAGAATTGCTCCGGAACTGTATCTGAAAAGATTGTTAGTTGGCGGATATGAGCGTGTTTTTGAAATTGGCCGATGTTTTAGAAATGAAGGCATGGACAGAGAGCATAATCCTGATTTTACTATGCTGGAATGCTATGCTGCATATTGGGATTGGGAAAAATTAATGAAATTTATGGAGGAAATGATGAACTACATTGATCCAAAAGTTTTCCCAAAGAAATGGGATAAAGCAGAATACAAGGACATTGTTAAAAATAACAATGAAAAGGAGAGCTTTGCTAAAATTGAAAAGCCAACCTTTATTTTACATCTGCCTAATATCCCTCTTTGCAAAGAAGAGCAAGCGCTTCAAGGAATTGTTAATGGGGTAGAGATAATTAAAGCTTTTACTGAACAGAATGATCCCTTGGAACAGAGAAAGGCTTTTGAGCAACAGGAAATTTTGCGCAAGGAAGGCAATGAAGATGCCCAAAGATTGGATGAGGACTTTTTAATGGCCTTGGAATACGGCATGCCTCCATCTGCTGGATTCGGCTTAGGAATAGACCGCTTAGTCCTTCTTTTGACAAAAGCCTATAGTTTAAGAGAATCAATTTTGTTTCCTTTAATGAGACCCAAATAGAATAATATGCTTGATATAAAATTCATTAGAGAAAATCCGGATAAAGTTAAAGAGGGCTGTGAAAATAAACAGGTCAAAGTTGATATTGACCGGCTTTTAAAAGTGGATAAAGAGAGGCGAGAGTTATTGCAGAAAGCAGAAGGATTAAAAGCAGAACAAAATAAGCTTGGCAAAGACCAGCATGAAAAAGCTAAAGGAATTAAGAGTAAAATAAAGAAATTATATCCTGAATTAAAAGAGCTTGAGCAGGAATTTAATAAATTGATGAAGCAGATTCCTAATTTGCCTTTAGATGACGTGCCTGTTGGCAAAGACGAGAGCGAAAACAAAGTTTTAAGAAAACAAGGCGAAAAACCCAAGTTCAATTTTAAACCAAAAGATTATTTAGAAATTGCAGAAAAATTAGACATCATTGATGTTAAAAGAGCAGCTAAAGTTAGCGGCAGCCGTTTCGGGTATATTAAAGGAGGAGCAGCTTTGTTAGAATCTGCTTTAGTTAATCTAGTAGTTGATGTTTTAACTAAAGAAGGTTTCGTATTTATTATTCCTCCAGTAATGCTTACATATAAGGCCATGGCATCTATGGGGTTTTTAGATAGAGATGTTGATGCTGATGAAGTTTATCATTTAGAAAAAGATGATTTATACTTAGTTGGTACTTCAGAACAATCAATAGGAGTGATGCATATGGATGAAATTTTTCAGGGAAAAGAATTGCCTAAAAGATATGTTGGCTTTTCAACTTGTTTTCGGCGCGAAGCCGGGGCTTATGGCAAAGATACAAAGGGCATTTTAAGGGTTCATCAATTTGATAAGGCAGAAATGTTTGTTTTTTGTGAACCAGAAGAATCAAAACAAGAGCATCAGCTACTCTTGTCTATGGAAGAAAAATTAATGAAATTATTAAAACTTCCTTATCAAGTGGTCCATTTATGTTCAGGCGATACATCTGCATCCTCAGCTTCAACTTATGATATAGAAACATGGATGCCAGGACAAAATGGATATCGAGAAACTCATTCAACCAGCAATTGCACTGATTTTCAAGCGAGAAGATCAAACACGAGATACAAAGATAAAGATGGAATGAAATTTGTTCATACTTTAAATGGAACGGCCATTGCTATTGGAAGAACGCTTATTGCTATTATTGAAAACTATCAGCAGAAGGATGGAAGTATCATGGTGCCGAAAGTTTTGCAGAAGTATATGGGAGGATTGAAATTAATTAAGAGCTAATCCAAGCTAATCCAAGGTCTGACCTTAAAATCATGAAAGAAAATCGCTATAAAAGAAAAAAAAGAAAATCCTTTAAGCTGATATTGTTTGGAGGATTGTTTTTTTGCCTGCTCGGAGGAGCAGTATATTTTGCTGTGTGGTCTGATTTTTTTTGGATAGAAGAAGTTGAATTTGTAGATAGTCCTTCTGGAAAAGAAAAAATATCCCTGATTGTTCAGAAAAATTTAGAAGAGAAAATCTGGCGGGTTATCCCTCAAAAAAGCATTGTTTTAATTCCTGTTAATAAGATTAGAAATAATATTTTAAACAGTTTCCCAGAGATTAAAGAAGTTGTTATTCAAAAGAAACCGCCTAATATTTTAGAAATAAAAATAGAGAAAAGAGAAATGATTGGTATTTGGTGCCAGATTAAGGAATTAGAGCAAAAAAAAGAAGAAACTGCCACATCAACAGAAAGCATTCTTGATAAAGAAATTGACAAATGTTTTCATATAGACAAAGAGGGAGTTATTTTCAAAGAGTCGCCTTTGATAAAGGGCAGTTTGATTTTAAATATTTACGGTTATAAGAATAGACCTGCTGAATTAAGAGATGATATAGCATCTCCAGAAATAATGGATTTTATTTTAAGCGTTAGAGATGGGCTGCCATTGAAATCAAATGATTTTGAAATTGTTTCAATAGAAGATTTAAGAACAAAAATGCCAGCTGGCTGGCAAATTTATTTTAATCCGAGTTATTCAGTTAATTCACAATTAAACGCCCTGAAAATGATTTTAGAAGAAGAGATTAAAAAAAATATTGATTCTCTGGAATATATTGACTTGAGAATAGAAGGCAGAGTGTATTATAAATGATAAACAAAGATAGAATTGCCGATGACTTTGACTGGCTCATATTGGTTTAGCCAATTATAGTAGCCAGTTTTTTCATTGTATTCAGAATCAGGAACGCCCCGGCCGCCTTGGAGCATAGTTGCTGAAACAGCCAGCCAGGAATTTGTCGGTAGTTCAGATGGATTGCGATCGCCCCACCATGGGCGGAATTTTTCTTTCAAGCGATATTCTAATGAATCTCCGCCAAAATAATCAACATAAATTGTTTGAATATTATTTTCTTTGGAGAATTGAGCCAATCTTTTTAAGTCCTGACCCCAGTCAAGATTAGAATCAGTAACATATTTATAGCCCTGGCTTGGTCCGTGAATGCTTTCATTAAAATAGGTTAAAAAATTAGGATAGACCATAATAGCTCCTGAAGCGTACCAGATAAGAAGGATAAAAATAAAAGCTGATTTAAGAGGCGTTTTCAGCCATTTAATAATTTGACCGCTGATTAGAATATACAAAACAGGGAAAGTAGGCAGAATATGCCTAATACCAATATTAAGATTGCTTCTAATGCTCACAATCCAGTAAAGCGCCAAAAAAGAAAGCAAGGCAAATTCTGTAAAGTGTTTTTTGATGAATAATAAGCAATATTTTAATTTGGAATAGCCTTTGTTTCGCAATGATCTTCCTCCAATATTTATAAGCGCAATTAAAATCAAGGCAAATAAAGCCAATGGTACTTTAATTAAAAATACAAAAGGGAAATAATTAGACCAGGCGTTTTTAGAAATTTCTCCTAAGAAATAAGTTGTATTGCCTCCAGCAGCTCTTTGAATAACCATTAAAAGACCTAAAAAGAATTGACTATAAGGACGAAGTATCGGCTTATCAGCAATCCAGATAACTGGATCTGCCAGCCATCTTTTGCCAAAAGTTTGCAGAATTGTTTGAGTATCATTTAATTGTCTTTCCACTGGATAATTCCAGACATGGAATTGGTAAAGAGGCCAAACAAGAGCCATTGCTATTATGCCAATAAGCAGAAGACCAATAAAATTTTTAGCAAGACGTTTAATAAGGCCGTGCCTGAAAACATACAGTCTTTGCAAAGGCTGTATGTTTTCAGGCACGGCCTTAATGAATGCCCAGACAATTACCAAAAACATAAAATACGGAATAAGTAAAACAAGAGAAAATTTAGTCAAAAGAGCTAATCCGAGAACTAAACCAGCAATAATTAAATTCTTTTTATTTGATTTTTTGAGCCATTTAATCAGATAATAAGCAGTAATGAAAAAAGCCGCTGCAGCTCCAACATCAGTTGTTACTAAGCGGCCATGAGCTAGAAAAGTAGGCGATAAAGAATAAAGAAAAAGAGCTAAAAGTCCTGCTTTGTCCCCATATAATTCACGAGCCCATTTAAAAACATAGAAGCCAAATAATAGCATTATTAAAAGCATGGGCAGACGAGACCAGAAAATAATTTTGTCAGCATCATTGCCAGATTTATAAAGAAACTCTCTGCCAAAATCCCATTGGCCATTAAGATCTTTTTGCCAGCTTTTATGCTCTATAGGAAAATTAATTTTAGTATTAGTAATTTTTGAACCAAGCCAAACAGATAATCCAGCAGCGTCTTTTAATAATGGAGGGTGTTCTGGATTTAGACGCATATCTTTTTGAGTTATATATGAATAGCCGGCTGGAGTATGAGCTAGTTCGTCCATTGTTAAAGAGTCATCTTGGATAGTGGAAAAAGCCAGGCAGAACATTAAGAGTAAAAGGCCAACTGCTAAAATATTGGTTATTTTTTTATTGATTTTCATAAATGTTAATATCTTTATTGATTTTAGCATACAATAAAAGGTATAATCAATATATGTCCTGTGGAGAAATTTCAAAAACCGCATTTTCTATTTTATTGCCCCTAATTATTTTAGGAATTGCTTTTAATGCTTGGGCAAGTAATGTTTATTTGCCAAAAGTTGATTTAATTAAAGGAAGCGGTCCAGAAGTATATGTTTTGGAACTCGGGGTCAGGCATTGGATTCCTGACATAGAAACATTTAATCATTTTAATTTTAAATGGGGAAATATTAAAACATATTTTGATTCTACAATAAACAGTTATCTTCAAGAAGAAGATTGGGAGAAAAACGATGATTATCCAGAGGGCTCTTTAATTAAAGGATCAGGCCCAAAGGTTTATCTGATTGAATTAGGCAAGAAGCGCTGGATTCCAAGTCCAAGAGTTTTTGAAGGGAATAATTTTGGATGGAAATACATTATTAATATTGACGATGATGATTTAGATGATATTGATTTAGGCAAGAATCTTACATTGTCAGAGTCCAATAGATATCCAGAAACAACAATTCTTAGCGGGCCAACCCAGGGAGAAGTTTTAGAAAAATCAGAAATTACTTTTAAGTATTCAGGAATTAATCCATTAGGAGAAACAAGCGATTTAGAATTTGAAACGTTTCTGACTCACGAGGATTCTAGATGGCAGAATCAGGGGGATGATTATACAGAAGATTATGACCTGGAACAAGGCGGAGCATATACTTTTTATGTCCGGGCTAAAAATGAGCAAGGATACTACGACCCTAGTCCGGCCTATAGAAGTTTTAATATGGGCCTTTCTTCTTATTACGGTAAAATTAAAATTGAAGAAGTTTCTGCTGAAGAGGACGATTTTAGAGATGACTATCTTATTCTTGAAAACAATGAAGACGAGATAATTGATATTACTGGATGGACTATTGAGATAAAATCAGGGACAATTACTATCCCGCAGGCAGTTAAAAAATTAACTTGCTCTTCCTGTAGCTGCAGTAATTATAATATTGAATTAGACGATGGAGATGAAATTATTATCTCTGCTGGATTAAGCCCTATTGGAAAAAATTTCAGAACTAATAAATGTACTGGATATTTAGATCAATTATCGCAATACAATCCTTCTCTGGATGAAAACTGTCCTGATTTGGAAGAATCAGAATATAGTCATTTAAAAAGCTCATGTCAGGACTTTATTGAAGATTTGGATAGTTGTGAAATACCGGATTATTCTGATAACTTTGAGGTTAGCATAGATAATCAATGTACTGGTTTTTTGAATGATAAATTTAATTATAGCCAGTGTTATGAGGACTATTATAGGGACGCGGATTTTTTTGAGGGCCAATGGCGTATTTTCCTTAGCAGGTCAATTGATATTTTTGATGATAGCGGTGACACAATTATCTTAAAAGACAATAGTGGATTAACAGTTGACGAATATTCATATAGACCGTGAGAATCAGGTTAAAAAGCTTTGTGAGCTTGCTTTTGAAAAAGGATTAGATTTTGCTATTGAAGCGGCCAAGAAATTAGACAATACTTATGTATTAGATGAACTCCATGACACTTTAGTTGATAAATTGCGAGAAAAGTTTAGTTGACAAAGAAGTTGCTGAACGCTGGAGATCATCTACTTCTTCAGAAGTCCAATCGCCAATAAATTCGGATGTAGAAGTGAAGTAAAATAATTTATCATTTTGGGAATGGGTGTTAAAAAATGCATCTGATAACATATTAAGAAAACTTGGCGAAAACAAGGCTCAATACAACCAAACAATATTAGAGTATGCGCAAGTGAAAGGGAATAAGATCTACATCGTAGATAAAGAGGGGAATAAATTAGAAACAAATCAAGCGATTAAAGAGACGAAGGGGTCAGTATTTCTTTGGTTTGGCCATAAAGACATTACTAATGAAAAAGATGGACTTATTCCAGATTTTACTATTCCCGTTTCTTCCGAACCTAAAAAAGATTATCAAACTTTTGATACAAGGAAATATAAAACAAAAGAAGGAACGACAATGAGAGAAGTTCACATTGGCAATAAGATTAAAGATATTATTTATAAGTAAATACTTTAAAAGATATTATTATTAAAACATTGCGCGATTATTGCGCGATTATTTCTTTTTTGTTAAAATTTAAGTATATTGGAGTTAGAACAATAATTACTACCTCTGCTTTCAGACGAAGGCAGTTTTTTGTAAATTAAGATATGGCGCTTGATGTGATTTTATGCTATACTTATAATAATGGGAAAAGATAGAATTAAAAGATTGCCTCTGTTTTTTAAGCCAATCTTATGGTCTTATGATTTTAATTCTATAGATCTTGAGAAAGATAAAAAAACCATCATTATTAATGCGATTAATTACGGGGATTTGAAACATTGGCGGTGGCTTATTAAATATTATGGCAGGGAAAATGTTAAAGAAATATTAATGAAAATTCCTTTTACAGAAATAAGGTCAAGAGTTGCGCCTTTAGTCTCTATTATTTTTTCTATTGATAAATTTAATCATGCATTTAGAGGCAATACCTAAAAAAAATAAAGATATTTTTTTGAAGTTAAACAACTTTAATGATTTTTATTTGGCCGGTGGCACTGCCTTGACTTTGCAGATAGGTCATCGTATTTCAATTGATTTTGACTTTTTTTCCGATAAAGAAATTCCCAAAGCTTTTTTATCTAAAGTAAAAAGAACTTTTCAAGATAATAAAATTATTGTTTCAGTGAACAATTCAGACGAACTAACTGTTTTTGTCGATGAAGTTAAATTAACTTTTTTAAGATATCCTTTTCCAATAATCTTTAACTTTATTGAGTGCCAGAAAATTAAATTATTGAATGTTAAGGAAATAGCTTCGTCCAAGGCCTATACCATAGGTAGAAGAGGATCTTATAAAGATTATATTGATTTGTATTATACAGTTTTTGAAAATTATTCTGATTTGGGCGAAATTATAAGAATATCTGAAAAAAAATACAAAGATGAATTTAACGCGCGTCTGTTTTTGGAACAGTTGGTTTATCTTGACGATATTACTGACGAAAAAATTATTTTTTTAAAGGATAAAATCAGCAGGGAATTATTAAAAGATTTTTTTAAAAAAGAAATTAAAAAGATATTTTTATAATAATGTCGGTTTACAGATTATTTATAAAAGATTTGTTTTTGGATGTTGTTTTGGAGGTTTTGTATTTCCCAGTTTGGTGGTATAGCCGTGGTTTGAAAAAAACGGCTATTTTTTGCTGGAAAAGAGTAAAAGACGGCTCACGGGCGCTGGCTTTGTCAATTCTTATTAGAAATATTTTTAAGCCAATGTATGGCCAGAAAGGCTGGGATGCTTATGTTTTGAGTTTGTTTGTACGTTTTTTCCAATTAATTTGGATATTATTACTTATGTTTTTGTGGGTTGTTTTATGGCTTTGCGTTTTATTTGCTTGGCTAGTTTTGCCAATTTTCGCTATATGGAAAATATTATTTTTGAACCAAACCTTAATGCCTTAAGGATTATTCAAAGGAGATTGAAAACTCTTTTATTTTGGCTAATCTTATTTTGCTTGACCTTATTTGGCGTTTACGGAATTTTTATTCTATTTTTCTTTACTGAATCATCAGAGATATTTTATCTATCCTTGCTAATTGATATGTTTATCTTTTATCTCTGGCAGAGAAAAGGAGAAAGAATAAATAAAATTAAACCATTTCAAGCAGGCAAAGAAACAGATGTTTCTTTATTCTTAGACAAATCAGCGCAAAAGTCATTGGAAAAGGCCTGGCTCCTTGGCTATCGAAAAGGATATAGTTTTTTGCGGCCAATTCATCTTTTTATTTGTTTTTTAAAAGAAAGAAATTTTAACAAGATATTAAAACGTTTAGATTGTCAGCCAAAATTCGTTATTGAAAAAACCAAGAGGATTTTAAACAGTCCATCTTTTTTCTCAGAATCAGATAAAAAAAGGAATATTTTAGGACCGAAAATAACAAATGATTTCAAAGAGATTTTTTACAAAGCATATTTTCTTTGCTTAGAGCATGATAAAGAACAAATTGATTCTCTAGATATTTTATGGTCAATTAGCCAGGAGAAAAATTTGGTTGGCATAATTTTTGATGAGTTTGGCATTAGTCCGGAAGAAGTTGAAAAAGTTGTTGAATGGAGCCAATTAGAAAAGATAATTAAACAACAGGAAAGAGAATTCTTTTGGAAACGCCTATTTAAACCAAAAGGCAAATTGAACAGAGCTATGACAGCTGCTTTAACGCCCTTACTTGATAGAGTTAGCCAGGATATGACTTTTTTGGCCAGACAGGGCCGCTTTGAAATGGTAATTGGCAGAGATAAAGAAATTGAAAAAGTTTTTAATTTTTTTAGCACTGGCAACCCCGGAGTAATTTTAGTTGGCCAAAGCGAAGTTGGCAAAAAAGCTGTTTTAAAAAAGATTGCCCAGCTAATGGTATCTGAAAATGTGCCAAGATTTTTACAGGACAAAAGATTAGTTTCTTTGGATTTGAGCAGTTTAGTGAGCTTGTCCAAAGTCCAGCAAAAAGGAGAAGAATATTTAAAGAGAATTCTTTTTGAAGTTAGCAGAGCCGGCAATGTTATTTTAGTCATTGAAAATCTTGATAATTTAGTTAGCTTAAAAAGCCAGGCAAGCGGTTTGGATTTTTCTGAAATTTTAGCTTCTGGATTAGATAATAAGGCGTTTTATTTTATTGGCACAGCTTCAACAAAGAATTTTGCTTCTAAAATTGAAGGACAGATTTTAGGCAGGCTTTTAAACAAGGTTAAAATATTTTTGCCGTCAATAGATTCAGTCTGGCGTATTCTAATTACTAAGATTTTTATTATTGAACACGATCTAAAAATTCTATTCTCAGCTGATGCTCTGGATCAAGCAGTTAATTTAGCCGATCAATATCTTTACGGCAAAGCATTGCCAGCTAAGACAATGGATTTATTAGTTGAATCAGCTTATTCAATTAGGCGCGAAAAAGGCATTAATAGCATGGTTAAAGGCAGCGATATTATTAATTTAATATCCAAGAAAACAGAAATTCCATTAGGCAAGATTCAAGAGACAGAAAAAGAGAAATTGCTTCATATAGAAGAATTGATTCATAAAAGAGTGATTAATCAGGAACAAGGCGTTAAGGCAATCGCCTCTGCTTTAAGAAGAAGCCGGATTAATCTTCAAGATAAAGAGAAAACTATTTGCAATTTCCTTTTTATCGGGCCAACTGGAGTGGGTAAGACAGAATCAGCCAAATCATTGGCGCGAGTTTATTTTGGCAGCGAGAAAAGAATGATTCGCTTGGACATGTCTGAATATCAGGAAAAAAGAGGATTAAGGCGTTTAATCGGTATGCGTTCTGAGCAAGGATTACACAAAGGTTATCTAACAGAAGCAGTTAAGCGCCAACCGTATTCTCTTTTACTTCTTGATGAAATAGAAAAGGCCCATCCTGATATTTTGAATCTATTTTTGCAAGTAATGGATGACGGGAGATTAACTGATGTTTCCGGCGAAGTGATTAATTTTACCAATATTATTTTAATCGCCACTTCTAATGCAGGGACTCAATTTATACAGGAGGAAATAAGACGCGAAGTTGACTACAAAGAAATTGAGCAAAAATTAAAAGACAATATTTTATTAGAAAGCTTTAGACCGGAATTCTTAAACCGTTTTGATAAAATTGTTTTATTCAGATCTCTTTCTATGGATAATATGGTTGAAATCACCAAATTATTCTTAAAAGTGATTGAAAATAAGCTGGAAGAAAAGGGAGTCGGATTCAAAGCAGAACCAGAAGCAGTTGAAGAATTAGCTCAATTAGGTTATGATCCTTTGTATGGTGCTCGGCCTTTGAAGAGAGTCATTCAGGACAGAATAGAAAATTCTTTGGCCAAGCTGTTTTTAGAAGATAAAATTAAACGTCGCGATAAGTTAATTTTGAAAAAGGGCTTAATTTTTGAAATTAAAAAAGCTCCAATTATTTAATTTTTTTTATGAAACAATTAATAGCTCAATTTAGCAGATTTATAATTATTGGCACAATGAATACAGCTATTGATTTTGGTGTTTTGAATTTGCTGATGTGGCAGACAAGCATTTATGGAGGAAAATGGATTTTACTGCTAAATGCAATATCTTTTTCTGTGGCAGTAATTAACAGTTATTTCTGGAATAAACACTGGACATTCAAAGATAAAGACAAAGCTGGAATTAGTGAATTTTCCCAGTTTATTATAGTAACCTTGATCGGCTTGGCTATTAATACAGGCATTGTTTATGGGATAACAACATTTATTTCACCAGTTTTCGGTATAAGCATAGAACTTTGGGCCAATCTGGCCAAAGTAGTTGCTACTGGTCTTTCTCTTATCTGGAATTTTGTCGGGTATAAGTTTATTGTATTTAGGAAGAAATAATTTTTTATGGGAAACCTTGTTTTGTATCGTAAATATCGTCCTCAAAAATTTTCTGAAATAGTTGGCCAAGAGCATATTGTTAAAACATTGACTAATGCTTTGGTTATGGGGAAAGTGGCTCATGCATATTTATTCGCTGGACCCAGAGGCACAGGCAAAACTACCATAGCTCGCTTATTAGCCAAAGCAATTAATTGCTTGGAACGAAAAAATAAAGATTTTGAACCATGCAACAAATGTCCTGCTTGTGAGGAAATTAGTCAAGGGAAATCCTTGGACTTAATTGAAATTGATGCGGCTTCTAATCGAGGGATTGATGAAATAAGAGAATTGCGCGAAGGAATTAAATTCAGTCCTAATAGTTTGAATTACAAGGTATTTATTATTGATGAATGCCATCAATTAACAAAAGAAGCGTTTAATGCTTTGCTTAAAACACTAGAAGAGCCGCCAGCCCACGCTATTTTTATCTTAGCTACTACGGAAATTCATAAAGTTCCACAGACCATTATTTCCCGATGTCAAAGGTTTGATTTCCATAAATTAACTTTGGATAAAATTGTTGAACGGTTAACATGGATTGCCAAACAGGAAAAAGTATCAATAGAAAAATCAGCAATAGAATTGGTTGCTTTAAACGCAGATGGTTCAATCAGAGATGGGGAAAGCCTGCTTGGGCAAATTATGTCTGTTGAAGACAAAGAAATTACCCTAGAAGAAGTTCAGACTATTCTAGGTGTAACTGATATTAAAGCAGCGCAGGATTTAGTAAATTATTTGGCAGAAAAGAATAATGGAGCTGCTATTTCTCATATTAACCAAATTATTGCCCAAGGCTATGATTTAACGCAATTTTCCAAATCATTAGTAAATTATTTAAGGAAAATGCTTATTCTAAAAATTAATCCTGATTTGTCTAAATTAGTTGCTGTTGAGTTGACTAAGGAACAATTAGATATCATAATTAATCAGGGTCAGAAATTCTCTCAAGCAGATTTGATTAAAATTATCCATCTTTTTATTCAAGCCAGCAATGAAGTCAAATTAGCTGATTTTCCTCAACTGCCCTTAGAATTAGCTGTAGTTGAGTGTATTGGGGAGTAGCCAAGTGGTAAGGCACAGGATTTTGGTTCCTGCATTCGGGGGTTCGAATCCCTCCTCCCCAGC
>CAZYQY010000011.1:0-17947 GCA_964649795.1 uncultured Candidatus Saccharibacteria bacterium | reverse complement strand
AAAAACTGACAATTCTTTGTTTTTGATAATCTCGAAGAAAAAAAGTCCAAATTAAGACTAAGATCAGAAAAGAAACGAAACTAAGAACTAAAAAATGACGAAGTTTTATACCCGAGATAACTAAGAAGCCAATCCATAAAATAATTAAGATAATCTTTTTTAAATCTAATCCATGTCGTCCCCTTTTCCCTAAATGCTTTGTTAGCTTTTTTAATTCTCCTTAAATCCCAATCAGAGACAAGATTTATCATTTGAAGAATGATCTTTTCATCTTTTGAATCACATTTTAAAATTTTTCTTTCTAAATCATTTTCTGAATCATCAAGGTTAATTGAAGATTCTGGGATACTTTTTGACATCTTTGGGAAACCATTTAATCCTTCTATAAGATGACCGAATATGGAACTCGCTAATACATCGCTAGAAGTAAATTGGCCTGAGTGATGTTTATTAAATCTTTGCAAAACTACATTAGCTAATTTTGGAAAATAGTACTCTTCAATACCAACAAAAACTAATATTCTCTGCTTCTTCTTTAGAATACTAGGCAAAAGAATATCGGCGACTGTAAAATTAGCATCAACAAAAGTAGGAAAATCTTTCCCTTGAATTCCTAATTTTTTATATAAATCTGTAGTTATTTCTTTGTTTTCTAAAAAATCTTTGATGGTTAATACTTTCGAAGTTAGGTTTGATGCCACAAGTAAATCAAAATTATTATGGGTTCTTAATTCTCCTTTATAACCCAGAGCACGTATAAATTTAATGAATCTTTCAGTAAGATAATCGATTTTTTCTATATTTATATTCCGCGAATTAAAAGCGCCTAGATTAGAAATAATAATCGTGGAATCAATCCCGGTTTTCCTTTCAAAAAACAATGCCCTCAAAATCATTGACAAAGTGCCACCCGTTGGCGCGTTTGTTGGACCAAAACCAGTAATAAGATGCTGCCTTGATTTTGGAACATCATTAAATTTCTCTAAATTATAATGACAGGAAAACTTACTTCGAAGAAACTCTATATCAGAAATCGAACCCAAAGAGATTTTTCCCTGAATCGGAAAATAACCTTCTTTTAAAATAATATTTTGAACAAAATGATCATCCATTCTAATTTCTTTTTCTGCATGATCAATATTTTCTTTTATTAGTTTAGGTAACATCTCTGATTAATTTATTAAATTTATTAATATCACCACCAGAAATCACAATAAGTTTTTCTAGCAATTTAAGCCCCTTCCCAGAATTAATTACTTCTAAGGCTAACCGAGCAGCATTTTTTAAGTTATTAATCACCCCTAAACCATATAGATTTAAGGTAACTTCCATTGCGACCGCCTGTTTAAGACTTTTATTACCTTGACCAGCTAATAATTTAATGAATTGATTAATATTTTCTTTTTGACTTTCAGCAGTCTGGATATACTTAAATGGTTCAAAGTCAAAGCCAAATTCTTTCGGCGTTATTGTATGTAAAGAATTTTTGCCGTTAATTGTCTGGACGATTTCAGTATCAGCCACAATGGATATCTGATCTATTATGGTTTCTCCCCTCGGATTTTTTCCCTGAAGGATAATAACATTTTTACCGGGATACAATTTATTTAAAATAGCCAAACACAATTTACTTGATCCTCTTGTTAGACCATAATTTATTAAATCTGTATCAACTGGATTTACTATGGCAGCTCCCCCAACTAGGCCAGCGAAAACCTGCACATCGTATAAGCGTCCATCATAAATATGATTTAGCTTGGGAACTACCCTGTTAATATCGAATACTCCCAATTTAGTTTCTAACGACATCTCAGCTATTTTATTAATCGGCATATCCAAGTTAACTCCTATTGATTCAAAAATATCTCCTGATCCGGCTATACTAGATGTAGCTCGTGATATAGTTTTCTCTACTATAATGTTTTCGTCAATCTTTCTACCAATTACCGCTGTTATTACAGCGGTCATAGAGCTGATATTAAGTAGTTTGATTTCTTTTTTGCCGCTTCCAGCTAAATTGATTGTCTTTGTACTATTATTCTTTAATTTTATTTTTTTTGAAAAATCAAATCTATCTATGCTAAAAGCTGATTTTGCCATTTCAATACCATAATCTACTGCCATTTCGAAATTTTCAGGATTATTCATTAAAGACCACAAAGAACCGTAGAAACTCCCTAATAATATGTCTCTAAGCTCTATTCCCTCATCGGGAATTGTAAGGATGCTTAGAAATAAATCCCCTATTTCAGAAGACAACAGAACATCCCCATTCAACAAGGAAACACATTTTATAAATCTTTCGTCTGTGCTAAGATTCTTAAATTTTCCCAAAGGAAGCTTTTCAAATTTATAAAAATTATGAACGGACAAAATTCCTCTGTAGATATTTAAATTACTATCAAAACGATAGGATAGATTTAATATTTTCTGAATTTCGATTTCATTGAAATCATTACCGTTAACTATACTTTCGGTAAATTTAACGACTTTCCTTATAATTTCATTGTTTCCCATAAAAATTTTCTAAAACTTTAATACTTGTATTCTTAATCAAAAAAAACGATCGCATTATCAACCCTTTTTAAAATATCTTATTTCTCTTTCTTCTTTTTTATTGGCAACTCAAAATAAAAAGTGCTGCCTTTATTTTTGCCCTCTGATTCAACCCATATTCTACCTTGATGGGCATTGATTAACTTAGCGGCTAAGTATAGTCCTAATCCAACTCCTTCAGTATTCATCTTGCCCACTTCCTTGCCTCGGGAAAATCTTTCAAAAAGAGTAATTTTCTCTTCTTCTGAAACGCCAATGCCTGTGTCCTTAATACTAAAAACAATTTTATTATTTTTCTCTTGAAGATTAACAATTATTCCTCCTTTTCTTGTATAATGGATAGCATTGTCAATTAAATTCTGGATAACCTGTCTGATTTTTAATGAATCAACTTTAACTTTAGACAATAGTTTTTTCGGCTTAAAATATTTTAAATAGAGTTCTTTTCTGGCAGCCATCTGGCTAAATTCCTTAACTATGCCTTCGGTTAAATCATCTAATGACAAGGGCTGTAAATCAAATTCCAAACGGCCTGATTCAATACGGGAAACAGTCAATAAGTCCTCAACTAATTTAATCAATCTTTCATTGCTTAAATATATTTTTTCTAATTGTTTCTTCTGCTCAGGATTAGGTTCTCCCCAATCGCCTTCTATCATCATAGAAACATATCCCTTAATAATACTCAAAGGGGTTCTTAATTGATGAGAAGCCAATGAAATAAATTCTGACTTGGCTTTGTCTAATTGTTCCAGCCGGATATTTGCTTCTCTTAAACTCTTTGTCTGGCGGG
Source organism: uncultured Candidatus Saccharibacteria bacterium (assembly GCA_964649795.1). Lineage (GTDB taxonomy): Bacteria > Patescibacteriota > Minisyncoccia > Portnoybacterales > UBA2143 > JABMPX01. The sequence continues at coordinate 14,598 of CAZYQY010000011.1, read as the reverse complement.
CAACCTCTTTTTGAAGCGTTTTAGAAAAATCTTTCATCTCCTCATAAAGCCGGGCATTTTCAATAGCAATGGCTGCTTGCGCGGCAATTGTCTCCAAAACCTTTATATCTTCATTTGTAAACATATCTCCAGATCTCTTTGGCTGCAAAAGAAACAAGCCAACTAATCTTTCTTTAAGTAATAAAGGAATTACTAAAGCTGTTTCAAGTTTTTCCATTTCTTTAATTAAAGGAGTATCTTGAATGACCAAATTTTTTTCCGCCTTTTTTCTTTTTAATTCTTCTAAAACTAATACTTCTCTTTGTCTGCCGAAATATCCAATTAATTTTGCTAATGGCTTTTTATCGGACTTCATTGTTAAATCGCCTTTATTCAAAGAAATGCCTTTAATTTTATCCTGGGCTTTTTGCAATGCCTTGACTTGTTGAAACGGCTCATCTAAAACCATTATTTCCATCTTATCCACTCTTAATGCCTGAACAATACGTTTCTTTAAAAAATCAATAACTTTATTCAAATCCAATGTCTGAGATAAAAAATCAGAAACATTAGCGACTAATTCTTGGGGCCTGTATTCCCCTTTAAACAAGAAAGCGTCAGTAGTTTTTCTTAGCCAGTCATAAAGAGGCCTGAACCCGACAGAGACTAAGAAAGCGACGATTAAACCGATAATCACTTGGGTTCTGAATGTATAAATCCCGCCAAAGAAAATCCAGCTTAGTAAAAAAGCGGCCAAAGCGTACGCCGCTGTGATAACAATAACCAAACCCGAAAAAACCGTACTCCTCTTTATCGCCACCCGAATATCCATCAACCGATATCTAACAATGGCATAGGCAAGGATAATGGTAAAAACTAATCCCGAAGAAAAAGAAAAGGGATAAATACTAATTTTATAAGCCGGAGCATAAGCCGTAGAGCCAACTATAATAAGAACAAAAAATGCTAAAAGAACATATTTTGCCCTTGTTCTTTCTAGCCCCTTTAATACTTTACTTCTATAATATTGGTAGAAATTTCTAAGAGTTAAGATTAAAAAATAGAAAAAGTTTATTAGAAAAATATGATGAAATAATTTGGCTTGAGTATGAACTCCCCAGGTATATCTGAATAAATCGCTAACAAAATAATCTGTGCGAGACAATACAAGAAAAAGAAAAGAAAAAATGTAGCTTAAAATTAATAATTTCTTCTGACCTTTTCTCTTCGAGAAAATAATACTGAAGTGATACATTAAAGCAGGCACAAATACAACTCCCATATAGATAAATCTATCCCAAAAAATAGCCTGTGCATCAGTTCGGCTAATAAACATCATAAATGTCCCAAAAAGCCAAATACTAACTACTATAGCAATCAGAGCAAAAATAATATTTAATTTTGATTTCCTGTTCCGAGAATATACAAAACTCCCCAAACTAAAGACAAAGATAGTGCTAATTAAAGGGAGTATATTGACGAAATTCGTATTCATATTCCAAATTTTATTATACCATAAAAACAAAAATTAAAAAAGAAAAAGAGGGTTGTGTCTTTTTTTTACAACCCTCTATATATTATGCATTCTCAATATTTATCCTCTGATTAAAGGATGTGAGCTCTGCGTGCTTAAAGCCATATTGATTCCCGATTTGTCTGATTTTCTTTACGAAGTCAATATCAATTTTACCTACATGGTTAATGTGCCCATTAACCATTGTTTGTATCATCGTTTCTGCCATACATCCGAAAGTAGTATGAGGTGGTAAGCTCATCCACCAGAATTTAATATTTTCCGGTACCCGAGCATAAGCTCCATCGATTACTAAGACATCTGTTCGATTTTTGATAATTGACTGAGATACATTCCTTGGCTGAGAGACTTCGTAAACGACGGCTCCTTGCTTAAGATGCTCATCTTTGATTAAGGCTTCTGGCCAGCTGGTTGCTGTAACAATAATATCTGCTTCTTTTACTGTCTTGATGTTTGTAGATATGTTTACTCCCGAGTGATTCTTGGAATATCTATCAATCGTTTCCTTAAGAGCCATCAGTTTATTAGTTCTTCTCGCAATTAAAATCAATTTTCCAACCCTTAGAGCAAGGATACGCGAGAGTGCTTCACCGATAATTCCCGTAGCACCTACAATAGCTACTGTAGACTTAGAAAGTTTCATCTTCTTTTTCTCCACAATTTTGCCGATGCCCTCTAATGTTAGAGCCATTGCGTAAGAATCGCCATGAGTGATAGAAGCTGTCACTTCACCTCGATTAGCTATCCATTGACCAGCACTAGTAACAGAAGCAGTCAAAGCACCCAACCCAATTACCTCGCAATTTAGTTTGTTTTGGGCATAGAGAACCGCTTCTAATATTCTCTTTTTGACTAAAGAATTTTGACCGGTGCTCATCATTTGATTGCCAGTCAGCCATATCACCAAAATATATCCTTCTGTTTTGCTATCTACCCGGAATCTCGACCGAACCATAAATCCCCATCGTCCTCTTAATCTCCAGAATAGCCATAAAATAGGACGCCGCAGGATTTTAGTAACGATAAAATGAGGAATAGGTAAAGTATAAGCAACATCTTTGATTTCCCGTAAATGTACTATGAACGCAAACTTTTTCATTTTTCTCACCTCCTTATCTTTTTTATTTCAATCTCTTTTCCACCAGACCCTTTCAATTGAGCCCTCGCTCCCTCATTCGAGTTTTTTCCAAAGGTTTGTTGTAACCGCCGGAAAAAATATCTGAATAAATTCTGTTTCGGAATATCTAAAATTTCTCCCAATCTAACCATATCTATAAAGCTGGGATTCGAAAAACTCATCCTTCCATTTGTCATCTTTCTATCCTCCCTATCTAAAAGTTTTTATTTATTTGTCAAAGAACCATTCAGCTATTTACTTTTTCCTACATTTTCCTTCAGCCGTTAGGAACTATATAGATCTAACTGTTTTCTCTTATTTTTTTTTACTACTCTTATCTTTATTCTTTTCTAAATAATAAATAGCCCAATTGTAATTTCTAATCCATCTTATTTGCCAATTTACTGTGCCTTCCTCTTTTCTGTCTTTTTTTAATTCTTGTTCTTTCTTTTTACTTATTTTTGGTTGTTTATACCAATGAGCATAGTATTCTAACCATTTCCAATGTGTTCTTTGCCAAGCTGAAACTATTTTAATATGCTTTTTAGTAGTTGGAATTTCTTTTTTTAGTGCTTTAATAATAATTTCCTTTTGATTGATAATTTTTTTATGCCATTTTTTATCGCCTGGAGACATATCTAACTTTTTACGCCATATTTTATTATTTAAAGATATACCTAACTCACCAATTTTCCACAAATGGATTTTTTTAGCATATTCTAACTCTTCAATTACTTTTTCAATTTTTTTCTCCATATTTTTAAGAATATGGGGAAGTAGATTTATTCCCACTTCCCCTGTAAATAATTACTTTTATTAGCAATTACTTATCCTTTTTTGTGTCCACCGCCTCCGTGCCCAGTTCCGTGTCCACTTTTGCTTCCGCTTCCGTGTCCGCTACCGCGGCTACCGCCACTTCTTGGACCGCCGCCTGGACTACCATGTCCGGGACGAGAGACATTACTGCCACTCTTTGTTGGTCCGGGTCTGCCTTTGCCCATAACAGTTCACCTCCTTTTTACCTACAGATTAAGCATCCTAAAATATTGATGGGTAAAACTTAATTCTTATCCCCCATTTTACATATTTAGTATTACAAGATGCTGATAGGTAAATCCAAAATTTTCTATTCTATATTTTTAAGATTTTCAAAGAACCATCGGTTCTCTAAAATTCCTTTTTTGTTTTCAACTGATAAACCGAATAAAGAAGACAAAGAATTTAATCTTCTTTATTTGATTTGCCAGCTTAAATTATTACTGCTTCTTTTTATAATGTCGGCCAATCGCCCAAATAAAGAAGGTCAGCAATACTGGTATAGCAACGATAACAATAATTAAAATAATTTTGCTATCCATATTTTTGATTATAAACTTTCTATTGTTTATTATATTTATCCTTGAAACCTTTGTCAAGCTTTTCCCGACAAAACTTATCCACAGGAGCAAAATTAAACAAAAATACCGCCTATTCAGGCAGTGTTTTTGGTCTATGGTTTGTAAAATAATAGCTGACAAGTAATATAATATTATCCTTTTTTCTTTGCAACGATAACCATCACTGGACTGTTAAACCAATATGGCTTTTTATCTAATGAACCATAAACATCAATAGTATTCAGTCCGTAGCGAGAAAGCAAAGAGCGAATTTCAGGAAAAGTATAAAAACGAAGTTTTACGTTTAAAATCTTTTTCTTACTATTACGAACAATTGTCCATCGCGATTCCTTAACAAAATTAAACGGATCAAAAGAAATATCTTTAATATTTACATAGCCATTAAAGATTTTAAAGGTATTTTTCTTGCCGAACTGTTTTATTACTTCTATTGGATTTAATAAGTGAATTACAAAAAAAGCTTTTGGTTTTAACAATGTTGAAATATTTTTAATAATTTTTTCGTTATCAATATCAGAGAAATACCCAAAAGAATTGCCTAAAATTATTGCTGCATCAAACCGTTCGTTTAGCTTTAAAGAACGCATATCCTGTTTTATAAAAACCGGAGAAACTTTATTTTGTCGAGCCCATTTTTTTGCAGTTTGTAAAGCAATCGACGAATAGTCAATTCCGGTAACTTGAAAACTCCTCTTAGCAAGTTCTACACTATGCCGACCCTGCCCACAGGGAATATCTAATATTTTTGCATCTTTCTTAAGATGTAAATCAATAACGAGTTTAACTTCTCTCTTAGTCCAGTTTTGGGAGCTTGGGTTTGAAGGATCCCAAAGCGAAAAGTATGTTTTGTTAAATGTTGTCTTCCACCAATTATTTTTTATTGCCATATTAAGTCAATTATATGCTAAAATACTAAACTTGTAAATAAAAAGGCATGAATATTTGTTTTATTATCCATGCCTTAAATTGTTTTCTTGTTTTCGGCAACAATTTTCTGTGTAATAAGACACCTTATCCAGTCCGGCGATTGCAGTGACTTTTTCGCTTGAAATGCACGGGCTACACAAGGACCCTCACAGATTTGGAAATAAGGACAATTATAACAGTTAGAAAGTTGCCTAGAATCCATTAATTTAAACGCTTTCATTCTATCTGATGCCCAAATATCTATAAGCGATTGTGTTTTTACATTGCCGTAATTAAAGATATCTATCGGGAGTACATCACACGGCATCACGGTACCATCAGCCATAACCGTCATAAATTGAATATTATCTCCACCACAAATATAATGTTTATTTTTAGATAAGTTATTACTTAGCCTAGGCTGGAATGGTAACAAGATCTTAAGTTTTGTATCTCGTTCTGTAAGCTTACAAAATTTTCTATACATTTTATCCAATAATTTATTTTCTTGTAAGGATTGTGGAATTATAGGATACGCAAGATTATTTTTTTTTGCTCTTCCAATAGGATTAACAAATCCAATATTAAGAGTCGTTACTCCAATCTGCTCACACAATCTAACGACTTCATCGAGAGCTGAAAGATTTCTAGAATTAATAAGAAAACCAACGTTTGTCTCAATCCCATGATTAATTAGTTTTTCGATTGTTTGAACAGCTTTTTTAAAACAACCCTTACAGCCACGGAATGTATTATGTTTTTCCGCAATTGCGTCATCAATACTTAACTGGATACTCGTAAATGCTCGAGCAAGAAGTTTTTCATAACCATCTATATCTATTGTCCCATTAGTATTTAAATTTGCACTAAATGTAGGGGTTGAAGCAATATATTCTGCTATTTTAAAGAAATCTTTATGAAGTAGTGGCTCGCCTCCTGAAACATTCAAGTAAAATACCCCAAGCTGTTGTGCCTGTCGAAGAACATCAATCCATATTTCCACATCAAGTTCACTCTCCATAGCTTTACCGCTGTTTAAATAGCAATGAACACAGTGGAGATTACAAGCATTTGTAATTAAAAGATTTAAACTATCAAGCGGAGGATTAATATTATAGTATTTCTCGGTTGAATCAATCGGTGTGTTTGAAAATTCAATCACTTGTTCTTTGACTAACCCTAAAAGAAAATCATAAAGTTCTTTGTAAGAAAGTTTAAACTTATGAACTGTTTCTTGAAAAGAATTACTTCGAAAAAGGAAATAAAGCATATCCTTACTATCTTCTTCTAATAAAAATCGTTCTTTCCCACGTTTTCTTACGTCAATAAGATAATATTTATTATACCGCGACTTAAAAATCGTTTTATCTGTCATTTTTATATACAGTTTTTTCATTTTCTATCTCCTTTTATAAAAAATGGCGGTAGAAGAGAAATATAGATTATTCCTTTCAACTTCTACCACCTTTTTATTTTAAAGTAACGTCTATATTGACCCAGAAGGTACATCTCCACATATTCCTCCCGGCGCTTCAATAAGTCCATGCGTGCTTACTGCTTTTGATGAGCGCATAAGCTTGTCAACAGTAAAAAGATAATATATTATTAAATTGCTATGGAACTTCAATTCAAAATCAATCCAGATTATATCTTCCTTCATGCCATAAATCAGTCACAACCAAATGTGCCATTTAAGAAATGGGAGGATTTTACTAATAGAATTTGGGAGGGATCTAAAGGAATTTTTTATTTTCTTGGAGGTTATGCTGAATATCAACTATATCTTGGAAAAGAAAAAAATATAGAAAAAACAGCTAAAAAAGTAGAAATAATTTTTAATCAGCTTCGAAAAAGTAAAGAATTCCAAAGATTAGTAACTGAAACTGAAAAATATAAATTATTTATAGAAGAACAATGGCAGGAAAACAAAGAAAATGTTCTTAAACTAATTGAAGAATTATCCGGATTAAAATCACCTGATAAAACAATTAGAGTTTATCTTACTCATCCAAAACTAAAAAATGGGAGAGCGGTTGATAATCAAACTATTGCCTGGGGGCATTCTGAAGATTGGAAGAATTATTCTACTGTTTATCTTGCTCACGAACTGATGCATATTGTAACTTTTAAAAAGACCAAAAATTTTAAAGTGATGCATGCTCTTATTGAATTAATGACAGATAATGAATTAAGAATAAGACTAAATAAAAAAGGCAGATATTTTAAAGAAGGCAAATTTAATGTTGGTCATCCTTATCTTCGTAATTTAGAAAAGAGAATACTCCCTTATTGGAAAGAATATTTAAAAAATAAAAAAGAAAAAAACCTTTTTGATTTAGAGGGAAAAATTATTAAAGTTTCTTCTAATTGGAAAATAAAATAAAAAAATAGGCCAATTTAGATATTTAAGGATTTTTATCAAAGACAGAATCTTCCTTAATAAAAATCTGTGGATAACTCGCCTAACCAAAAAATACCGCTTTACTCAAGCGATATTTTTGATTTATTGATTGTAAAGAGATGTGCGGCAACTGGATAACTAAATATAACTTCGAGCAAAACACAATGTCTATTGTTTTATAGTTTGCTTATAGATTAGTATAAATCTATTGCCTTAAAATAAAAATTATGTTAATCTTAATAAAATAATAGAACTTTTAAAATTCGGGAAAGGAGGTGAGAACATGAAAAGTCAAGCGAAAATTCCTAAAAAATTCTCTTGGAAGATTACGTCTAAACCAAAGAAGCAAGTCTCCGATACAATCGTCTTCCAAGAACAATGCAGTTGCGGACCCGGTGGTGGCAGCCAATGCAATGGTCAATGCGGCGGTAAATAATACTTACACTAAGCATTACAAGGGCATAACAGTTTAATTAACTGTTATGCCCTATTTTTTATAACAGCTTCTAAAATATCTTCGGGATCTGTTTTTATGATTTCTTCCCAAGAAAGATCTTTATTTTTATTTATAAAATCTTTAACTAGCCAATATCCAATAGAATAACCAGCCCATCGCTTGTACTTTTTATCGCCAAAAAGTATTCTTTGATGCAATAATTGATCTTTGAAATTTAAATATCGTTTTATAGAAATTAAGATATTAAAAGCTTTCTTTTTAGTAAGAGCGATAGACCATAGAGCAGAATTCGTCTTTACAAATACATCTTCTCTAAAATTTTCAGCTAATCCTTCATTAACCATGTGATCGAGAAGAGTCCAATTGCTGTAGCGATCAAAATGATAATAATATGAAATAGTATGATTAATCTCATGCGCAATACTATCAGCAACTGATTTCTTACTAAAGATATCGAGATTGACAAAAAGGTGAATGACACAACTATAAGCTGCAAAGCCAAACGAACCATTAAAAACTATTTCTTTTTCTGAAGGGAACCAGGGAAACACAAATATAAAATTCTTGGTCGGAAGTGGCAAGATTTTATCACATTTTTTGATAGTTTGACCTATGGTTTTCTTAATTATTTTCTTTTCATTAACCGAAATATTATGATATTGCTCAATGTTGTTATCTCCGATATGGAACAAAAGATCTTTTTTCAAATCTTTTTCACTCGCATAGCCAGCATATTGTATAGTTTTATTAACTCGCATCGATTCCATGATTAAATCAACAAGTCTTTGCTTGTTTTTTAATCTATCTGATACTTCTGGAAAATAAAAATTAATTTCTATTAGATTAGATTGCATATTTTTATACTACTAAAATAAAAGGACGGAAAGCAAGACTTCCCGTCCTTCGCATTATGCAAAAGGATGTGGAAATTTAGTAAGCCCTCCATAGGAAAGTTTAATATTTCCAAAATCTTTAGCGATTTTATACAGTCTTTCCACCCCAGCTGGTTCTTGCCTAAACCCGAAAGTCATTGGCACCATACCAGGGACAATAGAACGAACAATGTGTAAATCGTCATTCCCTCCGTACTTCGAAGAAAGATGCAGGGGAATTGTAATAAGTTGCCATCCTTTAGTTTCGAATCGTGATAAGAGATTCGGCCATGACCAAACAGCATTTCTACCTATTTCATTAAAAGAAATTTTATTGTGGCCGTAAAACAGGAAGTTAGCACGATGGAAGTATCTTCTTTGTCCATATAGTTTTCCGTGATCAAGTGGCCATATTACTTCTTCGGGCTTGATAGATTCTGCTGGACCATTTTGAAAACGCGACAGGATAAGCGCCTCGACCTCCATAAGAGCATGATCAATAGCATGTTCTACGTTAAAATTAGCACAAGAAGCACAAGGCGTATATGCATATTCTTCACTTTGAGCTATAACACAAATGGACGGTGCTAGATCAAGGGAATGGTCTTTCACCCAGACCTTAAATCCGACTTTACGAAGTTCCTTAATTCTTTTTTGAATCGATTCAGTAAGTCCCTTTTCTTGAATAGTCGGAAATTGAATCCGGGCAAGATAAGCAATCATAAATGAATCACGTTCAATAAGTTCGAGCGTACTTGTTTCAACTGCTTTTTCCCAATAAGGATAAGCCGCTACTCCCGATGAATTTGCATAACAATAATATGGAGTTTCAGGAAAATACGGAAAATAAACATGATCTGCCAGAACATAGACTTTTAACCCCGTCAGCTCGTTAATTCCTTCAGTCCATTTATATTCCATTCTTTCATCAAAAGGCCTAAAAGGAAATTTCTTCTGTCTATACTGTAATGAGTGAAATTTAATAATAGTTTCTGGATTGATTGCTGTTTTGAGGTTGATAAATTTTTCTCGAATTAGGTTGCCTGGTATGCAACCGCATGCTGCCCATTCTTTTGCTTCCGCAACAGCTTTTGCGTATGCTAATCTCGGTTTACTGTCTCTGCCATTCGACCAGCTCTGTTTTTTTAAGACTCTCGCTGAAGCAATAGCAAATGGCGGATAATATTGTTTATTGGTTGGAAGTTGCCATTGTACTTCAATTTTTTTATCAATAGCACCCGTTCGAATAGTTTTATCTTCACGACCAAATGCTATCACAATAAACGGATGAGAACGTCTTGATAAATGTATTGCTCTTTTAAGCAGGTTTTCTTGAAATCCTCCAATTTCTACTGTTGCAATATTCTTTTCTGCCGCGGCAATATTTATATTTTGAGCTACATGCCCTGCTTCAAGAACGGTAAACAGTAAACTGCGACTGCCGTACTTTTCTGCCATAACGTTCAATGAACCACTTATCGTAATTACGCCAAATGCACCTTCAAGCATCATCGGGTCAAAAAATGACCGTAAGAAAGAGTCTATGTCCTTTGATACTAAATTAAACCCTAATCTTGGGAAACGGAAATATACACGATAAATAGCCGGAACAAGTTTTTTATTTTGCTCCAACACAACTAAATGGATTTTAAGCGGATAAAGCGCACCAGCCGAAGGAACTGTACGATGACCATCCTTAATTTCTCCATAAGCACTCCAAAGCATATCGACGATATTTTGAAAGAGAACCTTACCAGAAAATAAACGGACCGAGCGTCGGTTCTTAAGAAGTTTCCTGAACGGGGTCAAAGAAGATTCGTATTCCTGATTATATACACTCCCTCTTTGTCTTCTTTTGGCTTTATTTACCAAATAATTTCTATCTTTTTCACTAAGAAACGCAGGGAAGCCAATAGGATTTTCAATAAAATCCCATATTTTTTCGACTACATCTGCAGCATTAATAAGAATATTTTTATCACATAAATCATCAATTAATCCACGCAAAGATTTCTCGTCCCAATCATTTTTTAGCAATTCAACTATATGGCTAATTGATCTCCTCCCATTACACATTTTGACAAGTTTACTCATAAGTTTGTCAGGCGCTTCTACTACTAATTCACTATTATTCGTGTAAAAAACTGTGCCTTTACCTACAACAACTAAACGAGCCGCAATAAACGGTAAAAATATTTTTTCCATTCTTCTCCCCCCTCTTTTTAGATTTTTTCAGTTATTTAATTTTTAAAATACAATAATTATCTGATATCGTTAGAATACTCATTTAATAAATTATTGTCAAGGTTTAATCCATAAACCAAAAATACCGCTTTACTCAAGCGATATTTTTGATTTATTGATTGTAAAGCAATGGCTGACAAAAATAAATCTTGATTTTTAGTTAGAAATAAGTCATAGTTAGATATATGAAAGAAATAGATATTTTGCCATTAGAACTAAAAAAATTAGGCCTAACCGAAAAAGAAGTGCGGGTTTATTTGGCTGCTTTGGAATTGGGCTATACTTCAGTTCAGAAAATTGCCAAAAATACCAAAATTAGCAGACCGACTGTTTATGAGATTATTAAGGCCTTAAGTAAAAAGAATTTAATAATTGAATCAAAAAGCAAGAATCGCAGATATTTTACAGCCCAATCACCAAATGCTTTATTGGGAATTTTGAGAATACAGAAAAAGGAATTGGAAGAAAAAGAACGGGAATTTATCCGTATTATTGCTACTTTACAAAATAAATATTACTTAGGCGATAAGAGAAAGATAAAAGCATATAAAGACAAAAAAGGATTGGAGATTTTATTTGATGATTTTTTATTCACTCAAAGCAAAAAAATTTATGTTTTAATTAATAATGAAAAAATCTGGCCAAATAAAAATAGACAGGATACCTATCTAAAAATTAAAAAACGATTGGGGAAAATACAGATTAAAGAACTCTGTAAAGCGCAGTCCTCTATTAAAAAGAGATTATCTGATTATTTAGAGAAAAGAATATTTAAGCAAAAATTGTTTAATTTCCCAGGAATTATTATTATTTACGATAAAGTTATTATTCTTTCAGAAAAATCAATAGGCATATGTATTGAAGACAAAACTGTTGTTAGTTTAATTAAATCTTTTTTTCTTTACGCTTGGAAGATATAAGGTCTGTCTTTGTAGTTGTCTACCACGGCAAAATTTCTCTCCAGTCAGGCAGAGTAAATTGAACATTAACTGTTTTAGAGCCAGGACAGAAAAAACCATCAGAATCAGTTACTTTTAAGGTGACTTGTTTTGAACCATTGTCAGTAAACTGAATTATTGGATTCTGCTGACTAGAACTTGCTGGATTGCCATCTTCAAAAGTCCAAGACAAGGCAGATTTACTTGCTCCGCCATAAACAGTTGATTGATCGGTAAATGATACATCCTCATTTTCACTTGGATTTTCAGGCGCCCAATCAAAGTCTATTGTTGGATATTGATGCAATTCTGTTTTAAAAGAAGAACCCTGTACCCAGCCAGAATCAGCCCCCATAGAATCCCAAACCTTAACTTGCCAATAATAAGTAGTATTATAGCCAATCTGATCTGCTCCAGGAGAAACAGCTACTATTACTGTCTGGTTATTAGTAGTTGGACTTGGATTGGAAAGTCCGCTATATGTTCTATTAATTTCTGCAGAACTAAAATCACTATTATTATCCATTTGGAATTGGAATTGACTTTCTGTATCTCCATCGCCATCAGAGTAAATCCAAGAGAAGAAATGAGACGGACTCGTGCAATAATCTCCTTTAACAATATTTAAATTAGTAGCTGTTGGCGATTGATTGCATAAAGGAGCAGTAGTAAAGGGAGCATCAGCATTAACCCAATCATCAATCCAGCTACCAAAATTATCTCTAATTTTTATCCTCCAATAATAAGCTGTATTAAAAGATAATCCTGCTGTGCTAACCTGATAAAATTTATTAGCAGAAGCCACTACGCCACTATTTATTGTTATAGAGCTAAAATTGCTATTATTATCAATTTGAACTTGATAGTCTGTTTGGCTGGAGCTGCCAACAACTGTCCAATTTAAAGTTGGCGTAGGATATGCTCCTGGATAACAAGCTGGCTGACTAACTGTAGAAGTACAAAGAGTAAAATTAGTTCCCGGATTATACGCCCAAACAAAAGTAAAAAACGCCAATACTAAAAAGAGCGATATTATTAAAATTAATCTTTTTCTGGAAAGATTTTTTATTTTATGCATGTCTATATATATTATATCTTTTCTAAAGATAGTTTGCCAGAAACTTATCCACAGGCATTATTTCATTAATTCAAAAAATGGTAATAGAATTGGATGCAATAAAGAACTTTTTAAAATTAAAGTAATAATTACTCCTAAAAACATCCAAAAAACAAAAGGGAATGGCTTATAAATATTAATGGTTTCTAGCTTGTCTTTTTTGTTTTCCCATATTTTTATTGCTTGTACCTGTTCCATGGTTAAGCCACATGGGTAAATAAGGCCAATGTATTTGTCATAATATTCTTTATCTTTTTTTAATTCATTTAATGCCTCTTCAGCTAAATTCATATTTGGCTTAAGCTCCTCTATTTTTATTTCTTTTAAACTGGTTCTCATAACATAAAAATCAATTAATTTTCTAAATAAAGTTAAAACAGTCATAAAAATAATCATTAATTTAACTGTCTGATAAAGGATTTGCCAAGTAGATTGCGGAGAAGAGATAAATCCATAACTAAGAATAACAGTCAAAACAAGAAGAATTATTTTCAAAGTAATGGGCTTTTGGAAAATCTTGGATAATGGTCCGCTAAAAATTATTAAACCAGCAAACACAAATATCAGCAAAGAAGAAATATCAATAGAAAAATGTTCTTTAATTGGCTGCTGGAATAAGCCAAAAATTAAGAAAATAGCGATAAAGCCAAGCAGCATAACTGCCATATTTTTCACAGTTTCCCACAGTTTCTTTTTTTTATCTAATTTTGTATCTGTTTTATCTTTTTTCTTTGACAAATCAATTTTTGTCGGCTTGAATAAGCGAAAATAAATAAATTTAGAATAATAAAAAGAAGATCTTATTAATAAATAGAGAAAAATAGGGATAAAAATATTAATTAATAAAGCGAAAGAAGGGAAATAAGGCAGACATGATTTCCAATAATATTTTAAAGGGAGAAGCAAAGAATAAATAATAAAAAGCTTGGCATCGCCAGCTGCCCAAGCATTAAACCTCCACATTAAAAAACCTATTATCAAAGCAATAAATGCGTTAAGAACAACTCTATATAGATAAATCAAAGAAACAGTAAAAACTGGAGCTGGTGAATTATCAGGCAAATCTATAATATTAAAATAATAAAAACGAGTAACGGGCGAGGCAATAAAATACCAGATCAAAAAGAAAATAATTACGGCTAATCCCCATATCAGTCCTAATAAAATCCACTTATTTTTTACTTTGCCAAATTTAATATCTTCATAACTGGTAATCAGTCCGATAAAAAAAACAAAGGGTAAAAATAAAATATCAAAAATCATTATTTCTTATTTATGCTTAAAATAGGCTGGTAAATATCTTTTCTTTCCTTAATATTAAAATTCTCTTTAATTGGCTTAAATTCTTTAATTCCCATATGCTTTGAATATTCCTTTGGAATGCCCAGACAATATTTTCTATACTGGCACTTCGCGCAAGAGCTATTAAATATTACTCCGTCCTTATCTAAAGTCCGCCAAACATAAGGCCAAAATTTTTCGGAAAGAGTGCATAAAGGAAAATGGTATAATCTTATTTCCTTAAAATTATCTAGCAAAGGATATAATTTTTCTAAGTATGGACTAACTTGATTGTAAGTAACTTTAACTGCTTTTATATTCTTGACCGCCTGATTTTCCACTTCCCAGAAAATAA
>CAZYQY010000010.1:0-23684 GCA_964649795.1 uncultured Candidatus Saccharibacteria bacterium | reverse complement strand
AAAAGCTGTATTTTTTTAATAACAATTATCAGGTTGTTATAACCTTGATTGGGCCAAAAGATACTTTTGTTAATAATTTATCTGATTATTTTACAATTAATGCTGATAATTGCGGAGAAGAAAAAGTATGGGATTTAAACAGCAAAAAGCCAGAAAAGTTTTATGAGGATCTGGAAGAAGATAAAATGCCGGAAATTGTCCAAGAATGGCATTCTGTATTTAATAGAATTGTTGATACAATAGAATTTTTCCAAGGCAGTGAGAATTTAAGCAGTTTTGATGCTTTGCAGGGAAAATGGATATCAAAAGATGACAGTAGTTCTATAATAGAGTTTAACCAAGGCAAGAAAATAGATTTTTACGCTGATGAGAAAATACATGAAGATAATTTCGGCGTTTATAATAGCAGGGACATTAGTCAATCTGGCGCAGAAGATAAAAATGGAAAATATTTAATTGTTGGCATAGATGAGGAAAAAATGGAGTATGAAATAGTTGAGGTAACAAATGAATCTTTAACTTTAATTTATCTTGACAGGGGGAATACCTTGAGATATGGAAAAGTTTACGAGTAGTATTTATAAATTATGACAAGTTTTTTTGACGCATACGAAAAATTTTTAAAATATACATTTCCGTTTTGGTTTTTGCCATATATTTTTTATCGTTTGTTAATAAAAGACCGCAAGAAATAATTGTATTAACTAATTGAGATATTGACTTTTAATTTAATTATTAGTAAAATAAACATATATGAATAAAATTCTATTATCTAAAATTAAAGATAGTCATTTTCCTTTAATTGTTGAAAAAGATGAGGATGGTTTTTATGTTGTTGAATGTACTCTTTTTAAGGGTTGCTATTCTCAGGGGAAGACTTTAGATAAGGCCTTAGAAAATATCAAAGAGGTTATTGGACTTTGTTTGGAGGAAAAGGAAAATCAAGAAGTATTAAAAGAATATAAGCCTCAAGAATTAAGTCTTCATACTATAACTCTTTAAATATGGTTAAGCTACCATCTGTCTCTGGTAAAAAAGCAATAAAAGTATTTGAAAAGATTGGCTACCAAATAATAAGAAAAAGGGGTAGCCATTTTCGTTTACATTGTCCGAGTAAAGAACCATTAACTGTTCCTAATCATAAAAATCTAGCCAAGGGGCTTTTAAGAAAAATATTAAGAGATTCTAAAATTTCAATAAAAGAGTTTATTAAATTATTAAAGAAGTAATTTCGATTATGTCTTTGTCTGTTGGCATTGTTGGTTTACCTAATGTAGGCAAGTCAACTTTGTTTCAAGCTATTACCAAAAAGCAAGTTGACCGTTCTAATTATCCTTTTTGCACGATTAATCCTAATGTTGGAGTGGTTGCTGTACCCGACCAAAGAGTTGACAAATTAGCTAAATTAACTAATTCAGCTAAAAAAATTTATACAACCATAGAATTTGTTGATATTGCCGGTTTAGTCAAAGGAGCTAGCCAGGGTGAAGGACTGGGCAACAAGTTTTTAGCCAATATTAGAGAGGTTGATATGATAGTTTATATACTACGCTGTTTTAAGAATGATAATATTGTTAATACAGAATCAGAAATCAATCCTCTAAAAAACAAAGAAATTTTAGAAGCAGAAATGTCCTTAAAAGATTTGGCAACTGTAGAAAAAAGAATTAAAGATTTATCAAAAGAATCTAAAACAGGCGACAAAAGAGTTATTAAAGAATTAACAGTTTTAACAAAAGCACAGAATTTTTTGCAAAAAGGAAATATTTTAGCTGGCGAAAATTGGGAAGAGCCAGAAGAACAAATATTAGACAATTACCAATTATTGACCCTTAAGCCAAGATTATATCTTTTAAACGGGAAAGAAGATGAAGTTCCTGTGGATGTGATTGAGGAATTTAAGAAAAATAATTGGTCTTTTTTAATCCTTGATATTTTAACAGAATTTGATTCAGCTGGGCTTAGTCCAAGAGAGAGAAAAGATTTTGATTTGCCAGCGGAATTAAAAATAGACATTCTTATAAAGGAATCCTATAAATTACTTGATTTAATCACTTTTCTTACTACAGGGCCAGACGAGACGCGCGCTTGGACACTTGAGAAAGGGAAAAAAGCGCCTCAAGCAGGAGGCGTAATCCATAGTGATTTTGAAGATAATTTTATTAAGGCAGAAGTCATTAATTGGAAAGAATTAATTGACACAGATGGATTTGCCAAAGCCAGAGAAAAAGGATTAATTCGTACTGAAGGCAGGGACTATATTGTCCAAGACGGCGATGTAATTGAAATTAAAATCTAAGTTTTTGATTTTTTCAATATATGAGTAAAGATATTATTGCAAAGTTAAAAGAAAATGAGCTTTTGGGCCGGGGCGGAGCAGGTTTTCCTGCTGGATTAAAATGGGAAATGGTAAAATCAGCCAAAGCAGAAAAAAAATACATTATTTGCAATTGTTCAGAAGGAGAGCCAGAAGTTTTTAAAGATGGTTTTATTTTGGAGAACTATCCTGAACTGGTTGTTGAAGGGATTAAAATAGCTTTAGAAACAATAGGCAATAGTTCAGCATATATTTATCTTCGCAAGGATTACTACGAAAAATTTAAAAGCAAATTAGAAGAATTAACTAAAAATTTACCAATTGCGCTTTTTAAAAAAACAGGCGGTTATCTTTCTGGAGAAGAAACAACTGTTTTTGCCGCTATTGAAAACAAAAGACAGGAACCAAGGATAAAACCGCCTTTTCCTCCTCAAAAAGGCCTTTTTAAATGTCCAACTTTGATTAATAATGCTGAAACGTTTTACCATATAGCCAAAATTGCCAAGGATGAGTATAAAAAAACCTGTTTTTATTCAATTAGCGGAGAAATGGAAAATAAAGGAGTTTATGAATTACCAGAAGATTGGTCAATAGAGCAAATTTTAAAAGAAACAAAAAATTTTCCAGAGTTTGACTTTTTTATTCAAGCCGGCGGCGGCGTTTCAGGTGAAATTTTGCTTCCTAGCGAATTAGATCAGCCAGTTAAAGGATTAAGGGCAATTATTGTTTTTGACCGTAAAAAAACTGATTATTTTGATTTAATGAAAAAATGGATTAATTTTTTTCTAGAAAATAATTGCGATAAATGTGTTCCTTGCAGAGAAGGTGTTTATAGAATATCCGAAATATTAGAAAAGAATAAAATTGACAAGCAATTATTTAATGATATTTTTTTTGTTTTAGAAGAAACAAGTTTCTGTTCTCTTGGCAAGGGCGTAGTTGTTCCTTTTCGTAGTTTAATTAAAAAACTATTATGAGAAAGATTAAGGTTATAATTGACGGTCAAGGGATTAATTGTTTAGAGGGGCAGACAATTTTAGAAGTAACAAAAGAAAATGGGATTGATATCCCGGCTCTTTGTTATCATTCAGATTTGAAAATAAAAGCTAATTGTCGGATGTGCTTGGTTGAAATAAAAGGCAGAAAGGGATTGCATGCTTCCTGTTCAACAAAAGCAGAGCCAGGCATGGAGATTATTACTGAATCAGCAAAAATCAACAGAGCCAGGAAGATTAATTTAGAACTAATTTTTGCTCAGCATTGCGAAGAGTGTGATGATTGTATTTGGGATTTTAATTGCCAACTCCTTAAGCTGGCTAAGAAATATGGGGTTGATAAAACAAGATTTCCAAACAGGAAAAAAGGTTATCCAGTTTATCAATTTGGCCCTTCTATTATTTTTGACAGCTCTAAATGCATTGATTGCCGTAATTGTGTTGATGTTTGCCATCAGCAGGGAGTTGATTTCTTGAAAATTAAAGAAAAAGGCCATCTTTTTCAAGTTGTTCCTACTAAGAATGAGAAAAAAGATTGTATTTACTGCGGTCAGTGCATTGTTCATTGTCCAGTAGGCGCTTTTGAAGCAGTAGGCGAATTTGAAGATGTGGAAAAACCTCTTCAGGATAAAGACAAAACTGTTGTTTTTCAATTTGCTCCGGCCATTAGAACAAGCATTGGCGAAGAATTTGGTTTGCCTCAAGGATCAATAATTACAGAACAATTAGTGGCTGGGATTAAAAAATTAGGAGTTGATAAGGTTTTTGACACTTCTGTTGGAGCTGATTTTACTACCATTGAAGAAGCTAATGAATTAGCAGAAAAGCTTGAAAAAGAAACTACGCCTTGTTTTACTTCTTGCTGTCCATCTTGGGTAAAATTTATTGAATTTTATGAACCGGAATTTATTCCTAATCTAGCCACTACCAGGTCCCCGCAAGTTATTTTAGGCGGGCTAATTAAAACCTATTGGGCTGGAAAAGAGAACATTGATCCAAAGAAAATAACAGTTGTTTCAATAATGCCATGCGTTGCTAAGAAATATGAAATTAAGAAGAAAGAATTAGAAATTGACGGGATAAAGCCGGTTGATTATGTTTTAACTACCCGGGAATTGGCTTATCTTTTTAAAAAAAATAAAATTGATTTAGCAAAAATTTCTCCTCAAAAAATAGATGAACCGCTTGGTATCCCAAGCGGAGCAGGAGTAATTTATGGAGCTAGCGGAGGAGTAGTTGAGTCAGCTTTGCGAACTGCTTATGAAAAAATAACTAAGACAGAATTGTCAAACGTAGAATTTAAGCAAGTAAGAGGAGCAAAAAGAATTAAAAAGGCAGTTATAAACATTAATGGCAAATCAGTTAAAATAGCAGTAGTTAATGGCATAGGAAATGCCAAGAAAATTTTAGAAGAATTAAAGGAAAATCCTAAATTATATGACGCAGTGGAAGTTATGGCTTGCTTTGGCGGATGTATTGGGGGCGGGGGACAGCCAGTGCCAGTTGATAAGGAAATTAGGCAAAAAAGAGCAGATGGTCTCTACAAGATTGATAATAAAGAAGAAATCAGATTAGCTCATCATAATCCAATAATTAAAAAAGTTTATAATGAGTTTCTTAATTCAAAGGAAATAATTCATTCTATTTGTCATACGAGTTATTCTCCAAAAGAAAGAGAGGTTAAAATATGAACAAAACAAAAATTTTAGCAATAAAGAAAGAAAAGCTTTATACTATGAGCCAATTTATTGCTTTAACAGGAATTGTTACAGTTGCTCCGTTATTAGGACATCAGATTATTACCGGCTCTATTGTTAATGCAGCGCTTTTTATTTCAGTAATTCTTTTGGGCATTAGAGGTGCAGTTTTAATTGCGCTTGTGCCAAGCTTAATCGCTTTTACAGTTGGTCTTTTGCCTTCAGTGCTTGCTCCAATGATCCCTTTTATTATAATTGGCAATATTATTTTAATTTCAATTTTTGCCTTTTTAAGGCAAAAGAATTATTGGCTGGCTATAATTTCAGCAAGTTTTATCAAATTTATTTTCCTTTTTAGTATTAGTTCTGTGGTTGTTAATCTGCTTTTTCAAAAAGAAATAGCCCAGAGTATATCCATAATGATGAGCTGGCCTCAGCTTTTAACTGCCTTAATAGGCGGCTTAATAGCTTATGTATTCTTAATAAAGAGGATTAGTAATAAAATATGTTAGAGCAAATAATTTTAGGGATTATTCAAGGAATTTTTGAATGGCTGCCCATTAGCTCAGAAGGGGTAATTGTTTTAATAGCAAAGAATTTTTTTGAAGAACAAACCCTTGAAACAATTATTAAACAGGCATTATTTCTTCATTTAGGAACATTTTTAGCTGCTTTAATATATTTCCGCAAGGATGTTTGGTCTTTGCTTAAGACATTATTTAATTACAAGTCAGCTGAAAAAAATATTCAAAAGATTTTTAAGTTTCTTATAATATCCACTTTAATTAGTTCCTTTTTAGGTTTTATTTTATTCAAAGTTTTTTCTGGATTTGAAGAGCAATTAACTTTGTCAACAAAAACAATTACTTTGATAATTGGCTTGTTATTATTAATTACTGGAGGATTGCAGATTAAAGCAAGGACAGGTCAGCATAAGAAGGCAGAAGAGTTGAATAATAAAGACGGTTTATTACTTGGTTTTATGCAGGGTCTGTCTGTTCTGCCTGGTTTGTCGCGTTCTGGATTAACTGTTTCAACTCTGCTTTTAAGAAAATTTAATGAAGAAATTGCTTTAAAATTGAGTTTTTTAATGAGTTTGCCAATTGTTTTAGGCGGAAATATTGCACTTAATTTAAGTAAATTAGAATTTTCCTTGCCAATGATTTTTGGATTAATTTTTTCTTTTGTTTTTGGTTTAATAACTATTGATTTATTATTAAAAATAGCCAAAAAAATAAATTTTGGCTATTTTGTTCTTGTTTTTGGAATATTAATTATTGCTTCGTTATTCGTTTGATGCTAAAATATTTATATGCTTTCAAAGAAAAAATTAGCTAAAGAGTTAGAAAAACTTTCTAAGAAATTTATTGATTCAGAACAAAGAAAGAAACTTTTAATTTCTTTAAAAAGCGATAAAACAGAATGGTTTATGTGGGTTGCTGAAATAAAGAATATTTTAAAGAATATTGATAAAACCGAGGCAATAAAGTTTTCCGGTCTTTTATTTTTATTAGAACAAGGCCCAGACAGCAGTTTTCATAAAGATAATCTTAAGAAATTTTTAATAGAAAAAACAGAATTTTATAAATATTATGATTTTAAACTTGAGAAAGATTTAAAAAAAATAGAAAGTAAGAGCAAAAATCTTTGGATAAGCAAGATTTTGCGGCTTTTTATCAGCCGTTCATTTTTAGGAATTTTAATACTTGTTTTAATCCTTGGTTTTATTATTTGGTTCTATACTGACAGAGAAAGTTGTTTAGAATTTGTAAATGGCGTAGTTGGGCCATTTTTAAAAGCAATAAAATAGTTTAATCAAAACTATGGAATTTTTAAAAGATAAATTTTTATTAGGCGTTTTAATTGTTTTCTTAGCTGTCTTAGCTATTTCAACAGTTGTTGGAATTCAGAATAAAATTAAAGAAGGAAAATATATTGGCCAGGGAATTGAAACAAAAAATACGATTACTGTTTCTGGCCAAGGAGAAGTTTATACTAAGCCAGATTTGGCTTTAACTACTTTTTCAGTTAAAACAGAAACCAAAACAATTGCTCAAGCAATGTCTGAAAATACAAAGAAAATGAATAATATTATTGATTCTCTGAAAAATTTGGGGATTGAGGAAAAGGACTTGAAAACAACTACTTTTAATCTTTATCCTCGTTATGAATATAGGAGAGAAAACAGTATTTATCCGAGTGGGGAAAGAGTTTTAGCTGGATACGAAATAACTCAATCTATCCAGGTTAAAATACGTAATTTGGATAAGATTGGAGAAATAATTGAGAAAGCAACTGATGCTGGAGCTAATCAAGTTGGTGATTTGCAGTTTACTGTTGATAAAGAGGATGAATTTAAAAAACAGGCCAGAGAACAGGCAATTAAGGAAGCTAAAGAAAAAGCCAAGGAAATAGCTAGTCAATTAGGAATAGATTTAGTTAGAATTGTTAATTTTGATGAAAGCGGTTATGCTCCGCGATATAATGACTATGGCTTAATGAAAGAAATGGCTGTAGGAGGCGGTGGAGAAATACCTCAGATAGAAACAGGAGAGAACAAAATAGAAGTTTCAGTGAGCATCACTTACGAGATAAATTAACAAGATTATAAGAAGCTGAGCCTGAAGAGTTTCGACAGGTTTGATCTCGAAAGTAGTGATCTTGCGAAGCAAGGTCACGCTTGAGAGGTCGAATCTGGAGAAACAAGCAAAAAATCTGACCAGGCACGGCCTTTCTCGCACAACCTTGCTACGCAAGGATGTTGCTCTTTAAGGCCATGCCTGTTTATCTTCTAAAGTGTGGTTTATAAATAATATTTATTGACTTGCGTTATTTTTGATTATATAATCTAAATTATGAGTAAAAAGAAAATTATTATTATCGTGAGCGCTGCTGCTATTATTATAGGCAGCTATTTTGCTTATCAGGCAATTTTTGGCAAAAAAGATTTGGATTATTCAATTGTCCTTGTTGCTAAAGGAGAAGTTATCCAAAATGTTTCTGTTACAGGAACCGTTATCCCAGCTAAGCAAATTGAATTGCAGTTTGAAAATCAGGGGAAAATAAAAAGCATTGAAGTAAAAATTGGAGATAATGTGCAAACAGGATATGTTTTAGTTAGATTAGACGCCTCTGAATTAAATGCTCAATTACAGGCAAATCAAGCTGCTTTAGGAATTGCTCAAGCTAAACTGGATCAAATTTTTGCTGGGAACAGGCCAGAAGATATTCAGGTTTATAAAACCGCTGTTATTAATACAGAAGTTGAAATTGAAAATAAAGAGCAGGCCTTGATTGATATAGAAACTGACGCAGACAATGATTTAGACGAGGCATATGAAGACGCTTTGGATATTATAAAAACGGCTTATACATCAGCTGACAGGGCTCTTTTAATAACTTTTTCTAGAATAAGAAAAGAATATTTTAATGGAACAAGCCAGCTGGCTTCTAATGTTAAGGAAAAAGAGAATATTGCGCAAAATGATTTATCAACGGCTGAAGATTATTTAAATACAGCTGAATCTGACCCAAGCCATAATAATATAGATAATGCATTGGACGAAATGAAATCAGCAATAACCAGCATTAGAAATGCCTTGGCATATATTCGCGCTGCTTTAGATGACCCCAGTGTTTCCAACAGCGTTTCTTCATCTGATGAAACCAGCATTGATACAGAAAGATCAAATATTGATACAGAATTAGTCAATTTAACTTCAGCTGAACAGACAATTAACTCAACTAAAATAACTAATCAAAATAGCATAAATACTGCTGAATCCAATCTTGAAACAGCTAAAACAGCATTGGAAAAGGCCCAGAACGAATTAGCATTAAGACAAGCAGGGCCTCGTGAATCTGATATTGATTTAGCTCAAGCTCAAGTAAGACAAGCTAGAGCTAATGTTTCTCAAGTCCAGGCAAAAATTAACAAGACAATTTTAAGATCTCCAACAGCGGGCATTATCACATCTATGCAGGGAGAACAAGGGGAAATAGCTTCTGTTAATTCAACAATTATTTCAATGATTAGTTCAGGCTCTTTCCAAATTGAGGCAAATGTTTCTGAAACAGAAGTATCCAAGGTAAAATTATGGGACAGAGTAGAAATGACCTTAGATGCTTTGGGGCCAGATGAAGAATTTTTTGGCCAGATTATTAAAATTGATCCAGCAGAGACAATTGTTTCTGGAGTGATATATTACAAAATAACTTCTATTTTTGACGGGGAAGACGAAAGAATAAAGCCAGGCATGACAGTTAATTTAGATATTCAAACAGATAAAAGAGAAGATGTTTTATACTTGCCTTATTATCTAATCAAAGAAAAGAATGGAGATAAATATGTTTTAATTCTTGAAAATGATGAAATAAAGGAGAAAGTAATTGAAACAGGCATAGAAGGTGAAAATAGCGTAGAGATTATTAAGGGATTGTCAGAAGGGGAAAGCGTTGTTATTGAGAAGGAGTAAACATGCTTATTAAATTGGAAAATATTATAAAAGATTATGTTGATGAGGAAATAACTACCCGTGCTTTGCGCGGGGTTTCTTTTGAAATTGATAAAGGAGATTTTGTCGCAGTAATGGGCTCTTCTGGTTCAGGAAAATCTACTTTAATGCATATTATTGGCTTTTTGGATAAAATGACTCAAGGTGAATATTTTTTTGACAAAGAAAATACCAGTGAATTTGATGATAAGAAATTAGCTGAAATAAGAAATCAAAAAGTTGGTTTTATTTTCCAATCATACAATCTTTTGGCTAGGACTTCGGTCTGGGATAATATTTTATTACCAACTATTTATACGCCAAATTTAGATAAGAAAAAAATTGATGAAAGAGCTAATCGGCTTTTAAGCAAATTGGGGTTATTAGAAAGAATTGACCATCGGCCTAATCAACTTTCTGGCGGAGAGCAGCAAAGGGTAGCTATTGCCAGAGCATTGATTAATCAACCCCGTTTAATTTTAGCTGATGAGCCGACTGGCAATTTGGATAGCAAGTCTGGCCAGGAGGTAATGGAAGTTCTACAGGATTTGAACGAAGAAGGACATACTATTTTAATGGTTACTCATGAAAAATACGTAGCTGAATGCGCTCGCAGAATTCTAAATATGAAAGATGGCTTGATTGTTAATGATTATAAAGTGTCTAAACAGCATTTAGCCAAAAATGGGCTGAAGAAGTAAATATGTATTTTTTAAATACTCTTAAATTGACTTTTCAGAACTTGGCTTTGAAAAAAAGCCGTTCTTTTTTAACCATGCTTGGTATTATTATCGGCGTGGCCGCAGTAATTTCAATTATGGCTATTGGAGCTAGCGCTCAAAATTTGCTTTTAGCCCAGGTGAATGCCATGGGAACTAATCTAATCGGCATTTTGCCAGGAGCGTCTGATGAAATGGGCCCGCCAGCGGCTCTTTTTGGCATTGAAATAACCACTCTTAAATATGAAGACGCTTTGGCTTTAAAAAAACTACCTCATATTTTAGCTGTTACATCATATATTACAGGACAGGGAACAATAAGCTATTTTAATAAAATAGAGAACTATAATTATTCAGGAGTAGGCGCTGATTATATTAATGTTGAAGATGCTTCAGTAGAATCAGGCCGTTTTTTCAAACAAGAAGAAATTGACAGCTTGGCTAGAGTAGTTGTTTTAGGAAGCGAAGTCAAAAAAAATCTTTTTAACCAAGATAACCCAATTAATAAAAGGATTAAAATAAATCAGGTGAGTTTTAAGGTTATAGGAGTAATGGAAGAAAGAGGCGTTGTTACTTTCCAGAATCAAGATGAACAGATTTTTATCCCAATTAAAACAGTACAGAAATTACTTTTAGGCGTTGACCATTTAGCTTTTATTAGAGCTAAAGTTGACAATGCTGATAATATCGCTTTGGTTACAAATAGGATTAAAGAGACAATTCGTTTTCGCCATCACATTAAAGACCCAGCCAAAGATGATTTCTCTGTTAGAAGTACAGATCAGGCATTAGATATTTTAGGAAGCATTACACAGGCCTTAAAAATGTTTTTAGCAACTGTTGCCGCTATTTCTTTGCTAGTCGGCGGTATTGGCATTATGAATATTATGTTTGTAGTAGTCAATGAAAGGACTAGGGAAATTGGCTTGCGCAAGGCATTGGGAGCTAAGAGAAAAGACATACTAATCCAATTTTTAATTGAAAGCGCCACAATGACTTTAATTGGCGGAATAATAGGGATTATTTTGGGAATTTTGATTTCTTTGGTTGTTTCAATTGGAGTAAATTATTTTGGCTATGATTGGCAATTTATTGTTACGCCTTTGTCTATTTTTGTTTCTACTACAATGGCTATCAGTGTTGGATTAGTTTTTGGCTTATGGCCGGCTAACAGGGCTTCTAAATTAAATTCAATTCAAGCCTTAAGGTATGAGTAAATTAAAGATATGAACCCTTTTTCCATTATCAAACAATCGCTTATTGCCTTAAGGGCTAATAAGCTGCGCAGCTTTTTTTCTATTTTAGGCATTGTTATTGGAGTGGCTGCTGTAGTAATTATTCTTTCCATGGGCCAGGGATTAAAGGGGCTAGTCACTAATGAAATTGAAGCTTTTGGCCCAAATATGCTTGATATTGCAATTAAAATTCCTGGCGCTGATCAAATAAGCACGGTTGTTTCAATGGTTCAGGGCGTAAAAATCACTACTTTAAAAATTAAAGACATTAAAGCTCTTAAGGAAAAAGATAGATTTCCATACATTGAGGCAGTGAGCGGCCAGGGCATTGCTCAAGAATGGTCTGTTTATGGGAATCAGGAAAAACAGGTTTTAATTTATGGATGCAGCGCTGATTATCCTTTAGTTATGAAAATAGCTAAAATAGACCAAGGCCGCTTTTTTACTCAAAACGAAGATGATAACTTGGATAAAGTAGTAGTTTTAGGAAGCGGTTTAGCAGAAGAGTTTTTCAAAAAAGAAAATCCTTTAGGCAAAAAGATAAAAATAAAAGGGCAGAATTTTAAAGTTATTGGTGTGTTTAAACCGCAAGGCGGAGTAATGTTTGCCGGAATTGATATTAATGATTTCTTATATATACCCTTACAAACTGCATTAAAAGAAATTTTAGGCATTGATTATTTATCAGAAATAGTTTTGACTCTTGAAGATTCAAAATATTCTTCTCAAGCCATAGGAGAAATATCCCGAATGCTTCGCAAAAATCATAATATTAAAGATCCAGAAAAAGATGATTTTCAGATTACAACTATGAAGGAAATTTTAGATCAGGTTAATGAAATAAGCGTTATTTTAAACCTACTTTTGGGATTTTTAGCTGCTATATCATTATTAGTCGGCGGAATTGGCATTATGAATATTATGTTAGTTTCAGTAAGCGAGCGAACCCATGAAATAGGCCTGCGCAAATCATTAGGCGCAACTAAACAGAATATTCTTTGGCAATTTTTAATTGAAAGCTTTGTTATTACTGGTTTGGGCGGTTTTATTGGCATTTTTTTCGGCATAGTTTTTTCTTTATTAGTTGGGCTAGTTGTCAAGACACAAGGATTAAATTGGCCTTTGGCTATTTCCTGGCTGGCTATTGTTATTGCTTTTCTTGTTTCCATGACTATAGGACTAATTTTTGGCATTTATCCAGCGCGCAAAGCAGCTAAATTAAGTCCAATTGAAGCAATGAGAAAGGAGTAAGAGGCCATGCCTTAGAAAAATGGACAGGCACGGCCTTAAAGAGCAACATCCTTGCGAAGCAAGGTTGTGCGAGAAAGGCCGTGCCTGGTCAGATTTTTTCTGTTAATCCATAGGCCACGCCTTGACGAGTACATCCTTCCGCTCTTTGAGCGTAAGAATGTAGCTCTCAAGGCGCGGCCTATTCCCGTCGAAACTTTCAAGCACTTTCTCTTGTGTATTGAATTCTTAGAAAGAATATGTAGAATAGAATTATGTCAACACAAATTTATTTCATTTTATTATCTTCTATTACAGCGCTTTTATTTGCCCTAATTTTATTTTGGCAAATTAAAAGACAAGAAGTTTTTTCTCAAAAAGCCGGGAATATCAGCAAAATAATCAGAGACGGTGCTATAGCTTTTCTAAATAGGGAATATAGAGTTTTGTTTTGCTTTGTTATAGTTATTACAGGACTTCTTTATTATTTTATAAATCCGAAAACAGCTATAGCCTTTATTATCGGCGCTTTTTTAAGCGCTTTAGCTGGTCAGATTGGCATGAGAGTTGCTGTTTTAGCTAATGTTAGGACAGCTGAAAAATTAAACAAGGATTTTAAGTCTGGATTGAATATTGCTTTTAACAGCAGCAGCGTTATAGCCATGACTATTGTTGGTTTGGGTGTTTTAGGAATAACTGTTCTCTATTTAATTTTCAAGGATCCAGTTATTATTTATGGTTTTGGCTTTGGCGCTTCCAGCGCGGCTTTATTCGCGCGTGTTGGAGGCGGTATTTATGCTAAAGCTGCTGATGTAGGGTCTGATTTAGTTGGTAAAGTAGAACATGGAATTCAAGAAGACGATTCGCGCAACCCAGCTGTTATTGCAAGTAATGTAGGCGATGATGTTAGCGATGTGGCTGGCGCAGGAGCTGATTTTTTTGAAAGTTATGTAGATAGCATTATTGTGGCAATGGTTATTGGTTCAGTAGTGGCAATAGGCGAAAGAGGAATTCTTTTACCATTAGTTTTAGCAGGAGCAGGAATTATTATTAGTTTGATTAGCAATATTTTTGTTAAAATAGGAAATGTAAAATCAGGTTCAGGCCATAAAGTTTTGAATCAAAGCATTCTGGCTGCGACTATTTTAATGTGTATTAGTGCTTTTATTTTAATTAGATATCTTGGTTTTGGCATTAATCTTTTTTACGCATTTCTGTCTGGATTGTTAGCAGGTTTAATTATTGGTTTAGCAACAGAATATTTTACTTCAGACAAATACTCTTTAACTCAAAGAGTGGCTAAAGCGGCTCAAGCAGGAGCTGGAACCAATATTATTTCTGGTTTTGCTTTAGGATTGTTTAGCACTATTATTCCAGTTTTAACTGTTTCAGCAACAATTTTTTTGACCTATCAATGGGGCCAATTATTTGGCATTGCCATAGCAGCTGTAGGGATGCTTTCTACTTTAGGAATTGTTTTAGCGACTAATGCTTTTGGGCCAATAATGGATAATGCAACGGGCATTGCTAAAATGGCTGGAATGGATGAGAAAACTATAAAAAGGGCTGAAGATTTAGATGCAGTAGGCAATACTAAAGCAGCTGTTGGCAAGGGCTTTGCTATTGGCGCAGCCGGCTTAACTGCTTTGGTTTTAATGATTAGTTATGGCCAAACAGTTAATTTACCATTTATTGATTTATTGAATTACAAAGTAATTATTGGTCTTTTATTGGGCGGTTTAATGCCTTTTATTTTTTCTTCTTTTGCTTTGCATGCAGTTAGCCGGGCAGCTATGGTTATAGTAAAAGAAGTGCGCATGCAGTTTAAGACAATAAAAGGAATTATGCAGGGTAAAGCAGAACCGGATTATAAAAAGTGTATTGACATAAGTAGCAAAACAGCTCTTAGAGAAATGATTTTGCCAAGTGTTTTGTGTATTTTAACTCCAGTTTTGGTTGGTTTTCTTTTGGGTCCTGCTGCTTTGGCTGGTTTATTGGCTGGGTCAATTGTTTCTGGATTTCTATTGGCAATAACTATGTCTAATTCAGGCGGAGCATGGGATAATGCCAAGAAATTTATTGAAGCAGGCAATCTGGAAGGAAAAGGGTCTGAAACGCACAAAGCAGCTGTGGTCGGCGATACGGTTGGCGATCCTTTTAAGGATGCAGCTGGCCCTTCATTAAATATATTAATTAAATTAATGGCCATTATTGCATTAATAATCGCTCCGTTGTTATAAAAAAGTTATCTTTTAAACACTTGACAGGCATTAGTTATGGGTATATACTCATAATAAAGATGGCTGTTTTTATTTGAAAAGGTCGTGGTCATCTAGTATAATATAATAAGGAGAAATTATTATGCCTGCTTTAAACGGAACAGGTCCTCAAGGACAAGGCCCAATGACTGGTCGAGGTTTAGGAAATTGCGGTCCTGGGTATAGAGGTTTTGGACGCGGTTTTGGATCAGGACTGGGTAGAGGTTTTGGACGCGGCTGGGGATATTCTGACAAAGATGAAAAAGAAGCGCTTACAGAAGAAATTAAAGGCCTAAAAGAAGAAGCAAAAGCAATGGAAAACCGACTTGAGGAACTAAAAACTAAAAAATAAAATAATAAAAGAAAGGAAAAATATGCCATTTAGAAACGGAACTGGTTCTTTTAGTCAAGGATCAGGCACTGGTCAAGGCCTAAAAAAGGGCCAAGGACGCGACCGTCAAACAAACGGCTTTGGTTTGGGACCTGATGGTGAATGCGTTTGTCCGAAATGCGGAACAAAAGCTTCTCATCAAAGAGGAATCCCTTGTTATGAACAAAAATGCCCTAATTGTGGCAGTTCAATGACTCGAACTAGATAATAATATATTCATTATGAAAATTTGTTTTAGTGTTAGTTTGCCTAAATTTGACTCGTTGATAGACCCGAGGTTTGGTCGGGCGCCTTATTTTCTAATCACCGACGAAAAAGGAGAAAACATAGAAGTGATTAAAAATACCGGGGTAGAAGCAATGGGAGGAGCTGGAATTACAGCTGCTCAATCAGTTGTTTCAACCGGAGCCAAGGTAATTATTACCGGCAATCTCGGTCCGCGGGCTTTTGATGTTTTGGAAGCGTCAGGAGTAAAAATTATTATTGGGATTTCCGGAATTTCAGTTAAAGATGCTTTGGAAAAATATCAAAAAGGGGAATTAAAAGAAATGGCAAAACCAAGCGTGCCTAATCATTTTGGAATAGGGCAGAGATTCGGCGGAGGCCGAGGGAATTAATCCAAGATCAAATCTTATGTATTAAAAAGGTCTAACCTTAGAAAAATTATGAAAAAAATAGGCATTACCGGAGGCAAAGGAGGCACCGGCAAATCCACCGTGTCCATTCTTTTAGCTAATAAATATTTCAAAGACGGCAATAAGGTTGTGTTAGTTGATTGTGATGTGGAGTGTCCTAATGATTATTTGCTTTTAGGTAAAGAATTAAAAAATCCCCGAGAAAGAATTTATACTGATTTTCCTAAATTAGACAAAAGTAAATGCCAAAAGTGTGGTTTATGCGTAAAAACTTGCCGAAGCAATGCTATTTTTCAAGCGCCTGGCCAATATCCTATATTTATTAAAGATTTATGTTCTGGATGCAGCGCTTGCTGGCTAATTTGTCCGCATAAAGCCATTAAGCCCCAAAAAGAAGAAACAGGCCAAATTTTTGTTAGTCAGCTTAAAAAGAATTATTGGTTGATCACTGGATTAGCTAAAGCCGGGTTAGAAGAAACTGGACCGATCGTTAATCAAACCAAAAAATTTGCCATGAAATTTGCTCAAGAGAAAAAAGCTGATATTGTTTTGTTAGATACAGCTGCTGGTACGCATTGCCCAGTTATTTCAGCGCTTTTAGGCGTTGATTCAGCTTATGCGGTTACCGAACCTACTCCAATGGGAGCAGTTGATTTAGATTTAATTTTAGATTTATGCAGGAAAATCAAAGTGCCTATTGAAGTAATTTTGAATCAGTCGGATTTAGGCGATAAGAAAGAAATACAAAAAATTGTTCAAAAACATCAAACAAAAATTATTAAAGAAATTCCTTATTCTAAGAAAATTGTTCAGGCATATTCACGAGCTAAATTATTAAATTTCAATTTTACATGGGGAAATTAAAGATTATTACTTTAGGATTATTTTTATCTATTTTAGGATTCATGTCTTTCTCAAATTTTGCTATGGCTGCGGAAGATAATTGTTATCATTGTAATAGCATTAATCCTAATCTTGTAGAAAGCTTAACTAATCAATTTACTTTGGTTAAAATAGTTTCTTTAGCTGCTGTTGATGCTATTAATCCCTGCACTTTGGCTGTTCTTAGCTTAATGCTTATAGCTATTTTGACTTATAATCCAATTAAAAGGAAAAATATTTTATTAGCCGGTTTAGCTTTTATTTTTTCTGTATTCGTAATGTATTTAATTTATGGGCTTATTATTATAGAATCCTTTCAATTGTTGAATTCTTTAAAAATAGTTCAGCTTTGGCTTTACAAAATTGTTGCGCTAGCCGCTATTATCTTAGGATGTTTTAAAATTAGAGATTTTTTTCGAGCCAAAGCTGTTTGCCGGGTTCTTCCAAAAATTGATCGGATTCTTTCTAAAATAACCAGCCCAGGAGGCGCTTTTTTAGTCGGCGCTTTTGTCACTGTATTTTTACTGCCTTGCACTATTGGCCCCTATATTATCTGCGGAGGGATTTTATGCGAACTGGGAATATTAAAATCCCTGCCCTGGCTTTTGCTGTATAATTTGATATTTGTTTTGCCAATGCTGGCTGTTGTTTTAATAATCTATTTTGGATTAAGGAAAATAGATGATATTTCTAGTTGGCAGGCGAGAAATATTAAATATCTTGATTTAATATCTGGCCTTATTATCTTAGGATTAGGTTCGGCTATGCTTTTGGGCTTAGTTTAAATAAGATTTTAGGAAAACAGAGATTAGATTAATCTAAATATGAAATATCGAGTAAACAAAGAAAAATGTATTAGTTGCGGTGTTTGTCTTCGAAACTGTCCCGGAGCAACTAAATTGGGTGAAAGTGATAAAGCTGAAATAGTAGATCAAGAAAAATTAGAAGAATGCGGGGGAGAAAGTGTTTGTCCGATAGGAGCTATAGAAAAAATAGACAAAGAAGGAAAAACTGAAACTGAAATTAAACCAGAATTTACTCCAAGGCAAGGAAAAGGTTTTGGCATGGGCAAGGGCAGAGGGCTTGGTCTGGGACCTCGAAATGGCAAAGGCAAAGGCAGGGGCGGAGGCGGCAGAAGAAAATAAATTATGAAAATTACTATTATTTATGATAATACTGCTTTTAGAAAAGACCTTCAGGCGGATTGGGGTTTTTCTGCGTTAGTCGAAACAAAAAATACTCCTAAGATTTTATTCGACACTGGTGGAAATGGGAAAATTTTACTTAGCAATATGGAGAAATTAGGCATAGATCCTGTTTCCATTGGAGAGGTTTTTATTTCTCATCTTCATTTTGACCATATTGGAGGGCTCCCGGCATTTTTGAAAGTTAATAATAAAGTCAAAATTTATGTTCCTTCTTCTTTGGGATTGAAAAATGAAGTTATTTTAAAAAAACCTCAAAAAATTTACAAAAACGTGTTTTCTACTGGCGAGCTGGATGGGATAGAACAGAGTATGGGAGTCGGAATTAGAAAGAAATTAGTTTTAATTGTTGGATGCTCCCATCCCTATATGGGACATATTTTAGATGCTGCTTCTCAATTTGGTAAAATTTATGCAATTATTGGCGGGCTACATGGATTTTCTGAATTTGAACTATTTCAAGATTTAGAACTAATTTGTCCCACTCACTGCACTCAGCATAAAGCTGAACTTAAGAAATTATATCCTCAAAAATATATTGAAGGAGGAGCAGGTAAAATAATTGAGATATGACTGAGCGAGATAAACAACTTAAAAAAATTAAAAAAGAGGTCTTAAATTGTCAAAAATGTTCTCTTTATCAAACAAGAGCTTATCCAGTTATTGGTCAAGGCAGTCATCAGGCAAAAGTTATGTTGATTGGCGAAGCGCCTGGTTTTAATGAAGATAAAACTGGCCGGCCTTTCTGCGGCCAATCAGGCAATATATTAGATGAATTATTAGAAGCAGCTGGAATAAAAAGAGAAGAAATATATATATGTAATATTCTTAAATGCCGTCCGCTTAATAATCGCAATCCTCAAAAAGAAGAAATTACTGCTTGTACTCCTTATTTAGAAAAACAAATTGATATTATTAAGCCAAAAATAGTTTGTCCTTTGGGCAATTATGCTACTGCTTATCTTTTAGAAAAATTCGGTCTTAAGGATAAAATACAAGGAATTAGCAAAATTCACAGCCAGGTTTTTGAAGCCAAGACAGATTTTGGGTCAATCAAAATTGTCCCTTTATACCATCCAGCAGTGGCTGCTTACAATGCAAATATGAAGGAAACCCTTAAAAAAGATTTTTATGTCCTTAAACAGTATGAAAATAATTAAAACTCAGGCCAAAAGTATTTTTACCAAGACAAAACTCCCGGGTGCGGATTTTGTAATAAACCAATATGTCGGCTGTGAGCATAATTGCGCTTATTGTTATGCCAAGTTTATCTGTCGCTGGAAAAATTATGGACGATGGGGGAGTTGGATAGAGATAAAAGAAAATGCTCCAGAATTAATCAAGGAGAAATATCTCAAGGGGCGTATCTATATGAGTTCAATTTCCGACCCCTATCAGCCAATTGAAAAAGAACTAAAATTAACCAGAAGAATTTTAGAAAATTTAGACAAAAGAACCAAACTTTCCATTCAGACTAAATCCGACTTGATTTTAAGGGATATTGATTTGTTTAAAAAGTTTAAAGAAATTGAAGTTGGCTTAACTATTAATGGCTTTAAAGGAAAGATTAAAGAGCTTTTCGAGCCAAACGCGCCGTCCCATAAACAAAGATTAAAGACTCTAAGAGTTTTAAAAGAGAATGGAATAAAAACCTATGGATTTGTTAGCCCGATTATCCCTCAATTAGTTAATGTCAAGGAAGTAATTAAAGAAGTCAGAAGCATAGTAGATTATTTCTGGTTTGAGATATTAAATTTAAGAGCTAGCGGACAAGATTTCATTAATATTTTGAAAAGGGATTTTCCGGATAGTTATCAAACGATGATAAATAAAGAAAAAATTTTAAACTTCTTAGAAGATTTAAAAGAAGTTATTAAAAAAGAAAAAGTCAAAACATCTGGAATTGAAATCCATTTGCCAAAATGGGAAACAATAAAAATTTAAATTATGTTAAGAGTAATAATTGGTTCAAAAAATCCAGTAAAAATCAATTGTGTGCGCGAGGTTTTTTCTAAGTATTTTAAGAACATAGATGTAAAAGGAATAGAAGTTAATTCCGGGGTTTCTCATCAGCCAAAATCAGGGGATAGAACTCTTCAAGGAGCTAAAAATCGAGCCCATTATATATTCAAAGAGTATCAGCCAGATTTTGCTGTAGGCATAGAGGGAGGGTTAGAAAAGATAGGCAAAACTCTTTATGTTATTAGTTGGATATGTATTAAATCTAAACAAAGGAAAGTAGGATTAGGAAGAACAGCTAGTTTTCCTCTTCCTAAAAAATTAGAAGAATTAATTAAAAAAGGGAAAGGATTAGGAGGTGCTGCGGACATTATTTTTGGTATAAAAAACATTAAGCAAAAGATGGGAGCCATTGGCCTTTTGTCTAGGGGTGTTTTAGATAGGAAAGAACTATATATTGGCGGCGTAATATCTGCTCTATTGCCTTTTTTAAATGAGAAATTCTATGATTAGGAATAAGAAGTTTAAATTAGTTGTTGCCAGTGGGAAAGGTGGAGTGGGCAAGTCAATGCTTACTTCTGCTTTGGCAATGCTTTTTGCTAAAAAGAAAAAAATAGTTGTTGTTGATGCTGATGTTGATGCTCCTAATTTAGCTATTTGGCTTAATCAGCTTTCTGAAGAGAATGTCCAGTTTTCTAAAAGAATCTCTACTTCTTTTAAAGCAATTATTGATCCGGAAAAATGCAATGGCTGCGGCGAATGCGTGGATAAGTGCGTTTTTAGCGCATTGGAAATTAAGAATAAAAGAGCCAAAGTTAATCCTTTCCTTTGCGAGGGATGCGGCGCTTGTGAAATTGTTTGTCCTAAAAAGGCAATTCATTTAGAGTCGGTTGAAAATGGCAAGATTAAAAAGATTAATACAGAATACGGATTTCCTTTATTTACTGGCCAGCTTTTCCCTGGCGAAACCGGCTCAGGCAAAATAGTTGCCGAAATAAAAAAAGAAGCAGCAGAGGGGAATAGCGAATATGATATTATGATTATTGACTCTTCGCCAGGCACTGGATGTCCAGTAATTGCTTCTTTGCAGGATGCTAATTTGGCTATTTTGATTACTGAACCAACTCCTTCTGGATTAAGCGATTTAAAAAGGGTTTTAAGTGTAGTTAATCATTTTCAGATTCCATTTAAGGTTGTTGTTAATAAATGGGATATCAATTCTTTATTGACTAAAAAAATAGAAAAAGAATTTGCTGATAATTTTTTAGGGAAAATATCTTACGATCAAGCAATATTTAAAGCCATTGCCAATCTTCAGCCAATTTTAAGAACTAAACTTAAGGCAAAAAAGGAAATAAAGGAAATATTTAATAGATTGTCATTGTTATTATGAGACCAATTAAAAAAAGATTAGTTAAATTTGATCCAGAAGTAACATATTTCAAGCCAAGAGCCGTGCCTCTTTCCGAATTAAAAGAGGTTGATTTGGGCTTTGATGAATTAGAGGCCTTGCGGCTTTGCGATTTAGGCAATTTAGACCAAATTGAAGCGGCTAAAAAAATGAAAATTTCTCAAAGCACCCTGCAAAGAATTTTAACTTCAGCGCATGAGAAAATAGCTGATGCATTGATAAAGGGCAAGGCTATTAGAATTAGCAATATAAATGGGGAAAAGCAATAATACTCGGATAATAGTTGGTTTGTCCGGCGGCATAGATTCGTCGGTTTCTTTATTATTGCTGAAAAAACAGGGATATGAGCCAATTGGTCTTACTCTTAAGTATGATGCTTTACAAAATAAAGAATCTATTAAAATAGCAAGAAAA
The DNA here is from genome assembly GCA_964649795.1 of uncultured Candidatus Saccharibacteria bacterium. Lineage (GTDB taxonomy): Bacteria > Patescibacteriota > Minisyncoccia > Portnoybacterales > UBA2143 > JABMPX01. The sequence goes on along the minus strand of CAZYQY010000010.1, from coordinate 1,846 downwards.
ATTTGTGAAGAAGCAAAAGTGCCTCATTATATTCTTGACTGCAAAAAAGAATTTAAAAAAAAAGTGATTGGCTATTTTTCAAATCTTTTAAAAAAGGGCAAAACCCCGAGCCCATGTATTATTTGCAATCATTTAGTTAAATTTAAATCCCTTTTTAATTTTGCGCGAAAGAAAGGCGCTCAATATGTGGCTACTGGACACTATGCCAGAATTAAAAATAATCAGCTTTTAAGAGCCAAGGATAAAGAGAAAGACCAGAGTTATTTTCTTTGTCTTTTACGCCAAAAGCAGTTAAAAAAGATAATTTTCCCCTTAGGAGATTTAACCAAAAAAGAAGTTTATAAAATAGCCAAAAAAGAAAAGCTCAATTTTATTATAAAACAGAAACAGAGCCAGGATTTATGTTTTACTCTGCCAAAAATGATTTCTAATCCAGGCCAGATCATTAATCAAAAAGGAAGCATTTTAGGGGAACATAAAGGACTTCATCTTTATACGATTGGCCAGAGAAAGGGAATTCAATTGTCAAATGGACCCTGGTGGGTAATTGGGTTTAATAAAAAGAAGAATCAGCTAATAGTTACTAATAAAGAAAACGACCCAGTTCTTTATAAGAAAGAAGTTGTTTTAACTAATGCGCATTTTATTTCCGGCCAGCCATTTAAAAAAATAATCAAAGTTAAAGCTAAAACAAGATTTAATCAGTCACTTGCTTTGGCAAAATTTTATCCTAATAGTTCTAAATTGATTTTTGAAAAGCCGCAAAAAGCAGTAACCCCGGGCCAATGGGCTGTTTTTTACAATAATAAAGTTTGCCTAGGCAGTGGAATGATTAAATAATGTTCAATCGCCCGAGCTGTTTTTTAAAAGAAACAGCTCTTATTTTATTATTTAAGCCAATCTTATCTTGACAAAAAAATAGATTGTTTGTCTGGTAAAAAAAAGGGCTTGACAAGTTTTTTTATATTGATAATATTACTAGTACGCTTTAGAATTTATTGGAATGGAGGGGGATTCTAGCTAATCAAGTAAAAGGAGGGGAAAGATTGATTATGGAAAAGATTTTATTCGCACTCCAGTTATTAAATGGAGGGCAGAAGAATATAATGATTTTTTTGATATGTTCTTAATGCAGCTTTTTTAAAGTTGTTTTTTTATTTTTAAAATTTGATGTGGGATATATATGTAAATAAAGGTCGAAAGTGGCTTTCCTTAGTTCTGCAAAAAGGCAGGGCTTGGAGGGTTAAAGCAAGCCACTTAAAAAAAATAAATAATTAATAATTAAAATAATAAAATTATGAAAAAAATTATATTAAGTTTAGCAATTGTTGCCGCAGCCGGCGCTATTGTCATTGGCGCGACTACCGCTTACTTCTCTGACACCGAGACCAGCAGTGGCAACACTATCTCTGCCGGAACTATTGATATTAAAGTAGATGGCCAGAATCCTTGGACAAAAACTTATACCGGAGAATTAAATGATATGAAGCCTTGCGAGACAAGGTATATTCAATTTACTGTGAAAAATAGGACGAACAGCAATCCAGTAAGGGTTTGGAAGCACCTGGGAAATTTTGCGACTGATACCGGTGAGTTAACCGAGCCAGAATGCACCAGTCAAGGAGGGACATGGAGCGGTGATTCATGTAGTGGGTTAAATTATGATAAAAACAGTCTTCACAAGGTCGTTACTTATGATATGTCTGTTTGTAAGGTAGGCGATAATTGTGATGTAGATTCTGGCACTGGTGAACTAACAGGAAATGATTGGCACACAATCATTAGTCCACTAGACAATATTACCTTAAACGATATTAGTTCTGCTTGGATTGATATAGCGGGATTT
>CAZYQY010000009.1:0-23905 GCA_964649795.1 uncultured Candidatus Saccharibacteria bacterium | reverse complement strand
CCGATGCCGACGTTGCCGTTCGCTGCCAAATATAATTGCGAACTGTTAACACCAATGCTCCCCTGAATACCAAGATTAGCGACAGGCGTAGTTGTCCCCATCCCTACATTCCCGCTTGGTAAAATGGTTATAGTTGATGTTCCAACTGCTGTATCTGTTCCACTAAAATAAGCTACTTGTCCTGTAGTGCCAGTTAAACTTGCTCCTCCACTTGGAGTAGTTGTTGCTATAACTAACCCAGTGGCGTCTACTGCTATAAATGTTCCTGCTGCTGTTCCAAGCGTTGGTAATGTTAATGTTCCCTCAATAGTTCCATTCCCTCCTATATGTAAAGTTCCTTGTGTGTTTAGGGCTGTTGTTGAAGAAGCAGTTCCAGTAATAGTAAGAAGCGAACCATCAAAAGTTAGATTACCTTCACTTGTAATCCCACTTGCTCCATCATCTGTTAGAATTTCATTGTTATTTCCTGATGGTGCTGTTCCAGTTGGTGTCGTGGTCGCTATGACTGTTCCGTTAGCATTTACAGCAAGGAATGCTCCTGCTGCTGTGCCTATGTCGGTTATAGCAAAACCAGTAGTAGAGGCGTTTGTAAAAGTATGGTTTCCTGTCCAAGCATAAGCGTCTGTTAAATTTGTGTTAGCTGCGTCAACATTAGCAAAAGTTATTTGTTGTCCTGATAAGGAAGCATAATCTTCACCTGTTATAGTCACTAAGGGATGTCCGCTTAATGTTGTCGTAGCATTGTAAAGTTTGTCCCATTCTGTTTCTAAGTAAGGCATTGTAGATGAGCTTGTCCAATCAGATGTATCCCAAACAAGCATTGAACCATAAGCAAGAGTTGTAGTAGATACATCACCTATAGAACCAAGGGTTTCAGAGTTGAGATTTGTTAAGTATCCTTGTCCTGACCAATCTCCCCAGCCATATGCTATGTCCCAGTCAGAGACATTAAGGTTGTCTCCGGTGACATCCCCATCCACAGTCAGATTGCCTGACCAGGTGGTTGTTGAAATGAAGTCAGCTGTTTTCATTCTCAAAACTAGGCCTGTAGAAGTGGCATAGTAGGACTGGTCCTGGCCATCAAAGTATCCTGTCCAATCATCGGTAGCTGTAATAGCTAATTGAGTAGCATCAATACTGTCCCCGGCATTCCACTGGACTGCCCCAATAGTAAAGTTCTGGTTGCTGGGCAAGGTCAAAGCTCCTGAAGCTCCTAAAGTAACATCATCTATCCAATTAGTTAGTTCAGAGTCCTGGAATAGATTAGATGATCCTTCAACTAAATCATCTGAATTGATCTTTAAGGTGGAAGTGGCATTGTCCTGCCAGCTGCTGCCGTCCCAGGTCAGCAGATGCCCATAGGCCAAAGTGGAAGTAGATACATCTCCTATAGAGCCAAGTGTTTCATTGTTTAGATTAGTTAAGTATCCTTGTCCTGACCAATCACCCCAGCCATATGCTATGTCCCAGTCAGAGATATTAAGGTTGTCTCCGGTGACATCCCCATCCACTGAAAGGTTGCCACCAATATGCCCTGTTCCTTGTGTGTTTAATCCTAATGTTGAAGAAGCATAACCAGTAGTTGTCAGATTGCCTGAAGAGTCAATTGTTAATTCTGTTCCATTTGTCCCAACAGCAAAAGTTCCGTCAACTGTAAGAAGTGATTTTGGAGTAGTTGTCCCAATGCCGATATTGCCAGTATTGTTTTCCACATATAAATGAGCTGCGCCATCAGCATTTTGAATAGTCAAATCGCCTGTAATGGTGGTAGTGGCATAAGATGTAGCGCCACCTGATTGGTTAAAAGAGCCAATCACTGTTAAATCCCCTCCAATATAATGTGAACCAGTAGTTGTTATATTGCCTCCTACTGATAGATTATTGGTTACTGTTAACTTGGAAAGAGTAGTAGTAGCTGCGGTTAATGTTCCGGCAATCGAGCCATCGCCGCTAACAGATAAGGAAGAAGCGCTTAATCCTGAATTAAAAGATGCTGCATTATGAAAAGTAGCATCTGAATATACATCAAAGGTTGTATTCTGGTCCTTAGTATTGCCAAAAGAAGCATTATCATGGACTGATAAAGACCCGCCTATTGCTCCTGAACCAGAAACATTAAGCGTTGTAAGTAATGCATGGCCAGCAACTTGGATACCTGAAGAAGGGATATAAGTTGGCGCATAAGATGGTACAGTATAATCTACTTTGCTGCTAATCTGGCTGGCTAAATTAGTAATCCTGCTGGACAGAGAATCTATTTGTTTATTGATTTCTTCCAAATCAGCTGACTGGATTTTTTCTGTAACTTGGGTTATTTGAGTAACTTGTTTTCTATCCACCTGTTCAATTTGGATAATTTTCTTAGACGGAACTTCCTGAATCTGGCTAACCTGGATCTGGGAAACTTTTGATACTGGATTGATCATTATTTCAAATGGATAACCAGGTATAAGCAACTCAGCTAATTTAAGATATCCGTCTCCTAATTTGTTTTTGATTTTATCAGGTATCTGGGCTAATTTTTTGTTAAAGATATTTATAGAATCAATTAAGCTGCTTTGTAAATTGTTGGTTTGGCTCAGAAGAGCATCAGAGGCCTGACTGATTTGTAATGATATTTGAACTTGTTTTTTTACGAGAATATCTTTTTGATAAAGAAATGTTCTTTCTCCTGTGTTAAGTATTTTGCCTGGAATGCTGGACAGCATGTCAAATAAATAAGGAGGAGCTTCATAAGCCAAGCTTATTGTTTTTTCTGCTGTTTGCTGGCCAAGTTTGACAACTTCAATTTGGCTTGAATTAGTAAAGTTCCTGGCCTTATTTAGAACAATATCAGGAGCTTTATTAATTTGAGCTGATATTTGAGATTGTTTCAGAGCTATTGCCTTTGGCAATGACAATAATGCATGTTTGCTGTTTTTATATAATTTACTCAAATTAGATTTTACATTTAATTTGACCTGTTCGTTCTTCTGACTAAGAGAATAAAAAGAACATTTTATTTGAAAAGGAAGTTTATTTATATTAATTTTGATATCATTAATATTTTTTTGTGTAAAAACAGAAATATCTTTAATTTGATTAAAACAGAGAGCAGAAGTATCTATTGTTTTTCCGGCAATATTATCAATATTAAAAACTGAATCACTAACATTAATAATGTTTAATAAACCTTGTTTAGTTCCTGACGCTAAAGCGCCTGATGTGTTATTAATAGCGCTAAAGATCTTTTGGCCTTTTTCAAAGGCAGTATCAGCTATACTCTCACCAAAATTATTCAAAGATTCAACGGATTTGTTTGTAAAATCAGTTAAAAATGCTTGAGCGCTGGGATTAAAGCATAAAAACAAGCCAGAAGCTAATAAGATTGTTAAAAACGAGGCAGGAATAAGCTTTGGCTGATACAATGGCTTAATTTTAGTATAAATTCTTTCTGTTTTTTGAGAAATCAGGTCAATTTTAGAATCAAGGTTGTAATAGGCCTGCTTTGTCCATGCTTTAATCCAGTTAATCGGATATATGCCCTGCTTTATATAGTAATTAAAATTAAAATCAGGCCTTTTAAAAGCAAACTTTTTAGAGACGCTTTTTGAAAGACCTGATTTTAAACTTATTGGACTTTTTGCTTTAAAAGCGGTTTTCTTAAAATAATCAGTTTGCTTAACTAATTTAGTAATATTATTAACTTCTTGTTCAGAATAATAACGCCAGCCACGGGCATCTCTTTTGGCCTTAGGAATCAAACCCATACTCTCCCATCGAATTAATGTGGTCTTATTACGTTCTATTTTATTTAGTATTTCTTTGAGAGAGTATTTTTTTTGAGAAACTGTTCTTTTTTGTTGTTTTATCCCTTCTTGGATATTTGTATTAATTTCCTTGTTTTTAGTAAAAGCGGTTTTCTTAAAATAATCAGTTTGCTTAACTAATTTAGTAATATTATTAACTTCTTGTTCAGAATAATAACGCCAGCCACGGGCATCTCTTTTGGCCTTAGGAATCAAACCCATACTCTCCCATCGAATTAATGTGGTCTTATTACGTTCTATTTTATTTAGTATTTCTTTGAGAGAGTATTTTTTGGGCATATACTTTAATTAGAAAACAAAAAAAGGGCTTTTATCCTAAAATAGGATTCGCCCTTTAATAAACTAAGAAAAATGATTCGCCCTTTTTTATTTCTTAGAAATAATATTAAATTTTATTTAATCTAAGGGACATCTTTTTTGCTCTTTTGTCAGTTTAAGCAGATGTCCCTTAAGGTATTGTTTATTTTTTAATTCTTTGAAATATTTTTACTTTATTCATCCTTTTTTAAAGGGCGATAAAAAAAAGAATAAATATTTTTATTTAAACACTTTTAATTCAAAGAATTTTAACAAAGAACAACAAAGAACAACAAAGAACAACAAAGAACAATCTATCCCAATATACTGCTATATAATATACTACTATACTATATAGCTGTTCTACTATTAAATATACAACGAACAAAAAGCCTGTCAAGCGTTTATTGTGGATAAGTATATAAGCAAAAAAGCAAAAGGACAGTCCTTGAATTTACGTCCTTTTGAAAGAAGAACATAAATTCAAGAACTGTCCTTTATTTTAATTCACTTATTACTGCCTATATTGCAGTGCCTCAGCCATATGAGCAGGATTAATTTCTGCAAATCCTTCTAAATCAGCAATTGTTCGGGCAATTTTAATCATTTTAAAATAAGAACGGGCTGAAAGATTAAAAGAAATAGCAGCCTGATTAAGAATTTTTTCTACTTCTTTAGACAGAGAGCAATATCTTTTAATATCTTTGTTTCTCATCTCAGCATTGCTGCAAATTGCTTTGCTTTGAAATCTTTTTTGCTGGATTTCCCGCGCCTGGCAAACTCTTTTTCTAATTGACTCTGAACTCTCTAAAAATTTAGCAGTTCTTTTATTTTGTGACAATTCGTCAACATCTACAATAGGCACTTTTATATGAAGATCTATTCTATCTAAAATAGGACCTGAGATTTTTTTAACATATTTTTTAATTTCCCGCGGAGTGCAGGTACATTCTTTTTTCGGATGGCCTAAATAACCGCATGGGCATGGATTGGCCGAAGCAATAAGCATAAATCTGGCTGGATATTTTATACTTGCTTTAGCGCGAGAGATATTCACCACGCCGTCTTCTAATGGCTGGCGAAGCGATTCTAAAACTGAACGAGGAAATTCATTAAACTCATCCAGAAAAAGCACTCCTCTATGAGCCAAGCTAATTTCACCTGGTTGAGGATTTGTTCCTCCTCCAATCAAACCAGCCAATGAAGTAGAATGATGAGGCGATCTAAAAGAACGGATTTTAATCATAGAAGCGCCCGGTGGTATATTGCCACTTGCTGAATAAATTTTAGTTGCTTCCAAAGATTCTTGATCGCTTAATGGCGGCAGAATGCTTGGCAAGGCGCGAGCTAGCATTGTTTTGCCAGAGCCCGGACTGCCAATCATAATAGCATTATGTCCTCCAGCAGCAGCTATCTCCATAGCTCTTTTGGCCTGTTCCTGCCCCAAAACTTCTCTCATATCAAACTCGCTGCTTCCTAATCCAAGATCATCTATTTCTCTGCGCTTGGCTTTAACAATTTTTTGGCGGTTGAATAAATGAGCCAATAATTGTGAAAGGCGTTCTACTGGGTAAATATTAATTGAAGGGAAAATTGTTGCTTCATTTACCGAATCTTTTGGCAAAAAAATATTTTTAAATCCGAATTCCTTGGCAAATAAAGCTAAAAGAAAAGCTCCTTTGGTGTGGCGCAAAGTTCCATCAAAAGAAAGCTCGCCAAAAAAAAGAGACTTTTCTGGAATTGGAAAATCTGTTGTAGCTGATAAAATACCAATAGCTACTGGCAAATCATAAAAAGAGCCTTCTTTGGGAATATCAGCCGGAGCCAGATTAACAGTTATTTTTCTGGACGGAAACTCCATACCGGAATTAACAATGGCCGCTTTGACTCTTTCACGGCTTTCAGCTATTGCTTTGCCTGGCAATCCAACAATTTCAAATCCAGGCAATCCGCGGCTTGCAACATTAACTTCTACATCTACTGGCAGTGTTTCTAACCCGAAATATAATACTGATGGAATTTTAGTTAATGCCATATTTATTTCCTCTTAGTTTGATTATCTCATGCATTTCTAAAATAGACAATTTAACGCCAAGCTCTGAAACTGGCATTTCTAGCTGACGCGACAATTCATCAGCCCCTAACGGTTCTCTCTTTAATAAGTCAATAATTTGCTCTTCTATATTCTTCGGGTTTTTATTTAAGGCCCTGAGCTTAGAAGGCAAATTTTTAAATCGTGAGGTTTGAGCATGCTCCCCAGCTTGCTGAGAAGGGCTAAGCGATTCAAAAAAATTCGTTTTCCGAAGCGCAAGATCAGAACGATAATACTTTAAAACATCCTTAGCGCTAAGAACCATTTCTGCGCCTTCCCTAATAAGAGCATTGGACCCTTTTGTAATGCTGCTAGTAATAGGACCTGGCACAGCAAAAACTTTTCTCTTAAATTTTTTGGCGTAATTAGCTGTAATTAAACATCCGCTTTTCTTTCCTGCTTCAACAACCAAAAGAGCCTTTGAAAGCCCGGCTGCAATCCTGTTTCTTTGAGGATAAGTCCAGAGAGTCGGCGCCATATTTCCTTTATATTCAGACATTATTAACCCATTGTTATCTAAAATTTCCTGATAAAGTTCTTTTTGATATTCAGGACTGATTCTGTCAATCCCGCAAGGCATCACTGCAATAGTTCTGCCTCCCGCCTTAATAGCTGCCTGGTGAGCCACAGCATCGCCTCCATACATAAAGCCGGAAACAATAGTAATTCCAGCCAAAGCAATTTTTCCAACCAATTCTTCCATTGCCTGCTTGCCATAAGAAGTTAATTTTCTACTGCCTACCACAGTCAAGCAATTATCAAAAATATTTGTTTTCAAAGTATTAGTTTTGAAATATAATTGCTTAGGCGCTTCTTTGCCTATCTGTTTTAACAGTTTCGGGTATTTTTCGTCATCTATATAAATAATGTTAGACATATATTAAGGCAAAAATACTATCCACAGTTAATTCCTTGACTTGTTTTATGCATATAAGTTAAAATTATATAAATATATATAAACATTATAAAACTATGGAATACCTTACTATTAAAAAAGCAGCAAAATTACTTCATGTTACTCCCCTAACTCTAAGAAACTGGGAAAGTAAGGGTATTTTAATCCCTTATCGTCATCCAGCAAATAATTATCGTCTTTATAGATTAGACCAGATAGAATCATTCTTAAGAAAGATAGGATTAAGCCGAGGCAGACAAACGAAAAGAAAAATGGACTTATTTTAGGTCCTTGCCTTAATACTTTGTAAAACTCCTAGTCCTAAAAATATACTAACCAAGCTACTGCCGCCATAACTAACAAAAGGCAATGTTAAGCCCGTAATAGGCAGAATTGCCATATTCATACCAATATTAATAATTACTTGGCTAAAAAGCATTATGACTAATCCAATAGCAAAAAGCCGAGAAAAATTATTAAGAGAAGATAAGGCAATTTTAATAATTTTCCAAAAGAGAAAAGCAAAAAGAGCTATCAAAAAAGAAATGCCGATTAGTCCTCTTTGTTCAGCAAGAGTAGCAAAGATAAAATCAGTATGCTGGTCTGGCAAGAATTTAAGTCCTGCTTGAGAATTATCTACTAAGCCCTGGCCAAACAAGCCACCAGAACCAACAGCAATTAATGATTGACTAATATGATATCCCCTGCCATAAGGATCTTCCTCTGGATTTAAAAAAGTAAGAATTCTTTCTTTTTGATAATCTTTTAACAGGCAAAACCAGCTGCCAATTAATAAAAAGATTAAAAGCAGAGAAAGAATAATTAAATGGCGGGTTTTAATGCCAGCGATAATAATAACGCCCAGCCAGATACTTATTAAAACTAAAACTGAACCAATGTCAGGTTGAAGCAGAATAATAAAAATAGGTAAACTGATATATATGCCTGAAATAATTAAATGACGGATGCGATACATTTCAATATGGCGAGAAGAAAAATACTTTGCTAAAAGCAATATAATGATTATCTTAATAAATTCTATGGGTTCAAAATTTAACGGTCCTAAACGAAGCCAGCTGGAAGCTCCTCTAATTTCCTGGGAAAATAAAACAAATACTAAGAATAATAAAGAAATAAGATAAATAATAACCAAAATAAATGAATTGTTTTTAAAAATTCTATAATCAAAAAAACTTAAACTCATCATAAATAAAAAACCAAGCCCAAGGAAAAGTGCTTGTTTTTTTAAAAAAACCAGAGAGTCATCAGAGCCAATGCCATAAATAGTTAAAAGCCCTACCCCAGAAAGAAGCAGGACAGCAATGATTAAAGACCAATCAAGTTTTCTCAAGTGGCTAAACATAAATTAATATTCCTGAAATTTTTCTTTCTTTTCAATAGCTGGTAAATAATTATCATTGTCAAAAATATTAGTTTCTGCTTCTATTTCAACAAAAGCCACTTGTTTTGTTATTTTTCTAAACCATGTAGCAACAAAATCACGCTCTTGGCCAGCTAATAAAGTCTTGATTTCTGTAGTATTAAGGCCAAGCAATTTATAATACTGGTCAAATAACAGAACATCAATATCTATTTTATCAAAATCAAAATTAGTTTTATTAATTAAAAGAGCTTTTACTTGGCTTTGGCCCGTCTCGCTATCATCTAAAAGACGGAATTCTTTTTGTTGGATAGCTAATTTTGGAGGCTGATAATCCTCTACTCTCTGCCAATCAATTTTGCCAAAAGAAAACTTAACTTGAGCAATTTTTCCAGAAATATTTATTTTAGAATTAATTAAATATTTAGTTTGATTAGGCAAAATAAAAGTTGAGCCGGAATATTTTCCAAGAAGATTATTTTTAGAATCATATAATTCAAAATTATAAGCAAAATCGCCACTGCCATAATTCTGATTTGGATTTTTTATTTGAGCAACTAAATCATAAAAATTATCTTGGACTAATATTTTATCAGCCAATAAAACTTCTATATCTTTTATATGCATTAACTCGCAAGGGATACAAGGTCCTCCGCAATCTACTTCTTCCTCTTCCTGATTCTGAATATTATCAAAGCAGGAAGGCTCTGGTTGAGAAAAATGATAAATCAAAAAAACAATACCAAATAAAATAAGGAAGAAAATTGAAGCAATAATAATTTGCTTAAAAACGCGATTAGTCATAATAAAAACTCTATAAACATTATAGAGTTTTTATTATTAGAATTCAAGTCATTAATCTGGCGGCTACCTACTTTCGCGGCAAAGCCACTATCATCGGCCTTGAACGGTTTAACTTCTCTGTTCGGAATGGGAAAAGGTGGAACCCGTTCAGCATAACCACCAAGTTAATAACTTGAATCCTATAATAATACAGATTTAATATCCAAAAAGCTAAGAGGGTAAAATTAATGATTTATTAGTACTCCTTGGCTAAACACGTTGCCGCGCTTACACCTAGAGCCTATCAACCCCGTAATCTCCGGGGAATCTAAGATACCTCATCTTGGGAGGAGCTTCGCACTTAGATGCTTTCAGTGCTTATCTCTTCCAAACTTAGCTACCCAGCAATGCCTTTGGCAAGACAACTGGTAGACCAGAGGTTTGTTCATCCGGATCCTCTCGTACAATGGATGACTTCCCTCAAGTATCAACGCCTACGGCAGATAGGGACCAACCTGGCTCACGCCGGTCTGACATATAATTCTGTTATTACTAACAGTACAGACTATAACTTGTCGCATAAAGCGACCTGACGTATTGTAATAGTTTAATTCTCAAGTATTGAGTACCTATTACCCGATCATTTAAAATGATCAAGTCGTTACGGGGACAAAATTTTATATTTCATAGAAGAAATTATGAAAGAATCAATTAATTCGATTAATTTCGCTTTACTTGATTTCTTAACTCTTAATCTATAATTATTCCTGTCTTTATTAAGATTTGATTCTAATTGATATTTCTTTTTCAATAACTCTTTCAATGTTTTCTGTTCTTTATAAGAAAAAGATTGTGTATTATATCTTATAGAATCTTTATCATTATCACCATCATCCATAGTCCATATTGCTAATGATAATGGCGTTAATAAATCATAAAGATTTTCAGGTAAAATTTTCTTTCCTCTTCTATAGAATAATGAATATAAATCTCCTAATTCTTGAGTTGTTAAAGTATGAAAATACCAAGATACATTATTCATGTTTCTTTTTTTATCTTTCCATACTATTCTCTTGGGTCCACTATTGACTATATTCTTGAAAATTTCGTATTTCCAAAACAAGTATCTTTTTTGCTTATAGCCATGATGGATTCTTAACCTGGCTGTATTATTTTTAGATCTGCATTCTAATCTTCCATCACCCAAAAGACAACCAATAATTATTTGTTTCTGAAAATCAGAAATGTAATTTTGTCTTCCCACGATATTACCCATATATATTATTATACCATAATAATAACATGGACTTCATCGTTATTAGTCAGTTTTAACTGGGCTCATTTTCACTTACCCAGCTCGCGTACCTTTTTAATTGGCGAACAGCCAAACCCTTGGGACCTTCTTCAGCCCCAGGATAAGATGAGCCGACCATATTAATCCATTGTTTCCAATGGCATAGACTATATCACCACCCGTCTAAAGCGGGGTTCGGCGTATAATAGCGGTTTAATTCCAGAATATCTGGTACTCACTATTTCGTCCTTACGGACTCAGTCGTTACGGGGTTATCGAAAGTTTATATTTCATTGAAGGAATTACATAAGATTGGATCATACAGGATATTTTCTGAGTATCATTAACAGAAAAATACATCCTATAACCTTTATCTCTATCCCGATAAAAATTACTTCTCACACCAAACTTATGCTCCAACAATTTTTGTAATAATTTAATCTCATCTAAATTGAAAGAATACGTGCTTATGTTCAAATTTTTTTTATTCAGATTCCCATCATCCATTACCCATACTGCCAAAGATAAAGATGTAAAAAATTTATCAATATCTGGAGGAACAATTTTTTTACCACTTGGGTAAAAAATCTTCCAAAATTCAGTAATCTCAGGATGACTCACTGTCCTAAACCACCATGATTTCTCATATTTTTCTCTTGTATTTTCTCTATAACGATAACTAATCTTAGGTGGAGTAAAAACCCAATTTTTGAATATATTGTATTTCCAAAGCACATATTTTTTTTGACGCAACCCATGTTCAGTTTTGAAATTAGCGTTAATACCTTCTTTGGGCATTCTTAATGTTCCGTCGCCCAATATTGAACCTACTAATACAAACTTTTGAACCGAGCTAAGATATAATTTCCTTTTACGCTCAATCCAATCTTTATGCCAAAACTTAGATGGATTAAATTTTAACTTTCGAGAACTTCCCACGGTATTGTCTCCTTATCTATATTATACCAATAAAAATAAGAAGATTCCACCGTTATAAGCCGAATTATTCGAATAGGATCACTCCTATAAGCGACTATAGCTCTTTAATCGAGGTGCCAAACAGAGCCGTCGATATGGACTCTCGGGCTCTATTAGCCTGTTCAATCTTTTTATAGATTAGACTATATCTTCATCCCGATTTTTCATCGGGAGACGGCGTATAATAATGGTTTTATTCTAGAATATCTAGTACCCATTATTTTGTCCACCTAAGGTGGACTCAGTCGTTACGGGGTTAAAAGGAAATTTGTAATCAAATTGAGACAACATATACTTTTTTATTATCTTTCTCAATTTGAGAACTGTTTTAGGAGAAAAATAAATTACATAACTCTTCTCCTTTTTGTCTAAAATTGTATTAGACAATTTAAACGCTGTATAAATTGATCGAGATACAGTTTCTGCTTCATCTCTGCTAACTCTGCCAAGATAGAGATAACTGCTATTGTCTCTCTTGCTATAATATCCATCATCCATATACCAAATCGCTAAAGTTCTTGAGCTTAAATATTTATTTAAGTCCTTTGGAATCGTTTTTTTATCTTGAGGATAAAATATTTTTCTAATTTTTCCAAAAACAGGCGTACTGTTAGATTGATATCTCCAATACTTATACGTTTTTTTTGTAATAGGATGAATTCGTTCAATATATTTTGGCTTACCTTGAAATAATTTTTGGAATTGGCTTGCTTTCCAAAAAAGATATTCTTTTTGATCTTTTCCATGCTCTAATCTTAATCTTGCATTCGCTTTGCCGGTTTTCTGCAAATATCCATCTCCAAGAACAGTACCATAAAGGATCTGTTTTTGTATTTGTGATAATTTGATCATATTATTTTATGTCCTTTTAACTTCCCACGGTATTAATCGCCTAAGGCGACCTTCACCGTTATAAGCCGTACATTCCCACCCTTACGGAATGGGTCGGACAACAACTCTTTTTCCCTGACGTGAAATCAGGGTCAGAGCTTATCCCTAGAGTAACTTTTATCCGTTAATCTTCCGCGGTTCTACAACCAACGGTCGGTTCACTAAGTTCTGCTTTCGCAACTGCGCGACATGTCCGTCTTGCAGTAAAGCTGGCTTATGCCTTTACACGACCAACCCGATTTCCATCCGGGTCTAGCCAACCTTATAAACTCCTCCGTTACCTTTTAGGAGGATAGCGCCCCACTAAAACTGCCCAGCACTCACTGTGCCCCGACATAAAATCGGAGTTAGAAACACCATTTTGAAAGACGGGTATTTCACTGGCGGCTCCACTTAACCCGAAAGTCAAGTTTCAAAACCTCCCCGCTATGCTACGCATTCAAAACAATACCCCAATGAGAACCTACAGTAAAGCTTCTAGGGTCTTTCCGTCTTGCCGCAGGTAAGGGGCATCTTCACCCCTACTGCATTTTCACCGGGCTTCTCGTGGAGACAGTTTCCCAGTCGTGACGCCATTCGTGCGGGACTGAAATTACCAGTCAAGGAATTTCGCTACCTTAGGACGATTATAGTTATCGCCGACATTCATCAGGGCTTCGGGCTTTCGCCTAACTCCGAAGAGAAAGACGTTAACCGTTAACCTTCTGACATTGGTCAGGCGTCACCCCCTATACATCCTCTTGCGAGTTAGCAGGGAGTTGTGTTTTTGATAAACAGTCGCCAGGAATCTTTAGCTGCGCCCCTGATAAATCAGGGGAGGGTTTATTCCAAAGTTACACCCGCTGTTTTGCCGAGTTCCTTCACGAGAACTCACCCGTTCGCCTTGGTCTACTCGACCTGCCCACCTGTGTCGGTTTTCGGTACGGACCCAACATCCTTAAATCTAGAAACTTTTCTTGGAAGCCTGCTCACCTGAATCGATTCTCCCGAAGAAAAACCTTTTCTCAACTCTTGAGTTGATGCTGGCCGGATTTGCCTAACCAGCGCTCTTAAGCCAAGAACGGCAATCCAATAAGCCGCTCAAGCTACTAAGCTCCGTCCTTCCATCGAAAAGATGCTGAGGGGACGGAATATTAACCGTCTGTCCATCGCGCATTATCCCGCAAATATTACAGGACATGGCTTAGGCCCGCCTAACCCTTGGCTGATGTTCATTGCCAAGGAAACCTTAGGCTTTCGGCGTCCCGATATCTCATCGGGATTGTGGTTACTTATGCCAACATTCTCACTTTTCTAAACTCCATCTCGATTCACATCGTAGACTTCAACGTTTAGAAAACGCTTCCCTACCGCATCCTGACTTAAGTCAGGATACCTGTGTCTTCGGTATTGGACTTAGCCCCGTTAAATCTTCGGCACAAAATCTCTAAACTAGTGAGCTATTACGCACTCTTTAAAGGATGGCTGCTTCTAAGCCAACCTCCTAGCTGTCAGAGAAACTTCACTTCCTTTCCCACTTAGTCCAATTTAGGGACCTTAGACGACAGTCTGGGCTGTTTCCCTTTCGACCATGGAGCTTAGCCCCCACAGTCTGACTCCCCCGCATAATTTTTAGTATTCGGAGTTTGATTGGAATAGGTAGGAAAAATCCACCCTACTCCATCCAGTGCTCTACCCCTAAAAACATTCACGGGAGGCTAGCCCTAAAACTATTTCGGGAAGAACCAGCTATTACCAAGCTCGATTAGCATTTCACTTCTATCCACAGCTCGTCCCCTGGTGTTGTACAGCCAGTGGGTGCGGACCTCCATCCGACTTTCGTCAAGATTTCATCCTGTCCATGGATAGCTCGCTTTGGCTTCGGGTCGTTACCCATCAATCTTTCCTTAAAAAGGAATGCGCCCTATTAAGACTTGGTTTCCCTATGCCTCTTCCCTTGTTGGGATTAAGCAAACTGATAAGTAACACTCGTTGGCTCGTTCTGCAAAAAGCACCCCGTCACCCACGACGTAAAGTCGGGGCTCCGAGTCTTTGTAGGCCTATGATTTCAGGTTCTATTTCACCGCCCTTACAGGGCTACTTTTCACCTTTCCCTCACGGTACTAGTTCGCTATCGATCATAAAGAGTATTTAGTCTTGGCAGAGTAGGACTGCCAGCTTCCCATGAGATAGTCTGGTCCCATGGTACTTAAGAATAATAACAAGGAGTATAAAGAAGTTTTCGCTTACGGGACTATTACCCTCTTTGGTCCTGCTTTCCAGCAAGGTTTAACTAACCAACCTTTATTTTATAAACTCCCTGAAGCGCTCAAATGAACGCTCCAAACATTATTACCTTACAACCCTCACTGAATTAAACAAAAGTAAATACAGTAAGTTTAGACTTCTCCCCTTTCGCTCGCCGCTACTTAGGGAATGTTCCTGACTTAAAGTCAGGATTGTTTTCTTTTCCTCTGGGTACTGAGATGTTTCACTTCCCCAGGTTTCCGGCTCTAACACAAGGTTAGAGTCGTCCCGATTTAACATCGGGACAGGTTACCCCATTCGGACATCCACGGATCAAAGGTTGCTAGACGCCTCCCCGAGGCTTATCGCAGTCACGCCACGTCCTTCATAGGCTCTTTATGTCAAGGCATCCGTCATAGGCCCTATATTATTTTACCCTCCCAACTTTTTAGATATTAAAAAGTTAGGAATACTTAATTTATTTGACGGAAATTTATTTAATTTAATTATTTATTTAATTTTTAAAGAACCAACTATATTCTTATTTAAAAAGACCGCTTTAAAGCGGTCTTTTCAGAGACAATAAATAGAAATACAGTCATCAACCGCTTTTAATATTCGTTATTGGTCTCTTTATTCTGTCCATATCACTTATATACTATACATATCTTAAAAGCCTGTCAAGTGGTTGACGATTAAAAAGATGTTAATAAAATTTATGCTTATTCGTTTGAAACGTCTTTCCTTATCTTTTCCAGAATTTGAGCTGCTAAATCCTTACCGCCTAAACCAAAAGCCAGACCAGTGCTGATAACTAAAGCCGCTACTACCCCTGTAAAAATAGTCTGAATTAAAGACGGAACAACGCCTAATTGCAACAAAGCAGCTAAAATAGCAAAAACTAAAATAGACCACTTAGTTACTGTGGCCAAAAAATTGGCGGATTTCAAACCAGCTGCTTCCACGCTTGCTTTAACAAGTTTTTGCAAGAAACTAGCAATTAAAACAGCTGCTAGTAAGATAAGAATAGCAACGATTAAGTGAGGAATGTAAAGAATAATTTGCCTAAGAAACTCTGTTACTTGAGGCATATCCAAAATATCAGTAGCTGCCATTAAGAAGACAATAATGAAAAACCATTTAACTAATTCTCCAAGAAACTTGCCTGAATCCAGCTTTAAATGAGCTCTTTCAATACTTTTCTTAAACCCTATTTTCTCCAAAATATTATCAATTCTTAACAAACGTATGATTTGAACAGTTAATTTACCTAAAATAGACGCTATTAACCAACCAATAATAAAAACAATAATTGCGCCTAAAAGATTTGGCAAAAAACCCATGAATCCAGACCAAAGTGTCTGCAAAGAAGAGGTAACTACTTCTGTCCAAGTTTGAGCTAACATCTTTTTCACCCCCTTTCTGATTTGTCGCTATAAAGCAACTTATAACTTTTTTCAGTTTAACACAAAAATCCACAGGCTAGCCTGTGGATAAGTTATGTGGGCGTGCCAGGACTCGAACCTGGGACCTCATCTTTATCAGAGATGCGCTCTAACCACCTGAGCTACACGCCCTTATGCTAATTTAAATATATCAAAAAATACTTGCCAAAGCAAGTATTTTCTAATTTGCAATCTTATGTAGTTGTCCCAATGGCCGATATTTAAGGCTTTTCGGCCAACACCCACTAGTTGAGATAAGAATTCTCGTATCTCAACCTGTATCGACACCCCAATCTTATTTAATAAATAAAATTAGAAAGGAGGTGATCCATCGACAGGTTCCCCTACCGATGCCTTGTTACGACTTCACTCTGGTTACCGATCTTACCTTAGGCCCTCGCCTAAGGCGAGAGACTTCGGGCACTACCGGCTTCCCTAGTGTGACGGGCGGTGAGTACAAGAGTTGGGAACGTATTCACCGCGGCATGGCTGATCCGCGATTACTAGCGATTCCAGCTTCATGAGGGCGAATTGCAGCCCTCAATCCGAACTGAGACCAGGTTTGATGGGATTAGCTCCGCCTTACGGCTTGGCAACCCATTGTCCTGACCATTGTACCACGTGTGTCGCCCAGGGCATCAAAGGACACGCTGATTTGGCGTCATCCTCACCTTCCTCCTCCTATTCGGAGGCAGTCCTCTGTGACACTTATAACACAGAGCGAGGGTTGCGCATGTTAACCCATTTAAGGGAGCGCTTCACAGTACATGCTGACGACAACCGTGCACCACCTGACCCTGATGTCCTTGTAAGAAAGTTTTCCTTTCAGAAAACGTTCATCAGGATGTCTAGCCCTGGTAAGGTTCCTCGCTTAACGTCGAATTAAACCACATGGTCCACCGCTTGTGCAAGTCCCCGTCTATTCCTTTGAGTTTTAGCCTTGCGGCCGTACTTCCCAGGCGGTCAACTTAACGCGTTAGCTTCGCCACTCAGAGGGTCGATACTCCAAACGGCTAGTTGACATCGTTTACGGCGTGGACTACCGGGGTATCTAATCCCGTTCGCTACCCACGCTTTCGTAGCTCAGCGTCAGCCAGGTACCAGCTAATTGCCTTCGCCTTTGGCGTTCCCTACCATATCAACGGATTTCACCCCTACTTGGTAAGTTCCATTAGCCTCTCACCTGCTCTAGTCTTAACGTTTGATTGGCAGCTCCGAAGTTGAGCCCCGGAATTTAACCAACCACTATTAAAACCGCCTACCTACGCTTTACGCCCAGTGATTCCGGATAACGCTTGGGGCCTTCGTATTACCGAGGCTTCTGGCACGAAGTTAGCCACCCCTTATTCCTGTCCTAACATCATCCAGACATAAAGTCTGAATTTTTCAGACAGAAAAGAACTTTACACCCCGAAGGGATTCATCGTTCATGCGGCGTCGCTCCATCAGGCTTTCGCCCATTGTGGAAGATTCTCGACTGCTGCCACCCGTAGGTGTATGGGCCGTGTCTCAGTCCCATTGTTGGGGGCCAAGCTCTCACTCCCCCTACCCGTCATTGCCTTGGTAAGCCATTACCTTACCAACAAGCTGATAGGACGCAGGCTCCTCTTGAAGCGAATCCCATAAATGGGAAACTTTACCCTTGCGGGAACCATCTGGTATTAATCCCGCTTTCGCGGGGTTATTCCAGACTTCAAGGTAGATTCCTACGTGTTACTAACCCGTTCGCCACTAATCAGTGCAAGCACTGATTCGTTCGACTTGCATGCCTTATCCACGCCGCCAGCGTTCATCCTGAGCCAGGATCGAACTCTCAAATAAAAAATATTTTGGGACAACTGCACAAAATTGCAATTGTTTAATCTAACTATTTAATTATTAAGGTGCCTTACTATCTTATATTATCTGAAATTTCCTGTCAACAGAGGCCGTGCCTGAAAATATACAACCTTTGCAAAGATTGTATGTTTTCAGGCACGGCCTCTTGTTTAAAACTTATTCTGCCATTCTTTAATTTTCTTATGATTGCCAGATAATAATACTTTTGGAACTTGCCTTTTTTTGTTATTAATTACTATGCTTTCTGGCTTTGTATAATGCGGATACTCTTTATGCTTGTCGTTTTTTACAAAACTTTCCTCTTCTAAAGATCCCTTAGTAATTGTCCCTGGTATTAAACGCGATACTGCATCTACTATAACCATAGCAGGTAATTCACCTCCAGTAAGGATATAATCACCAATAGAAATTTCTTCATCAGCAATATATTTAGCTACTCGTTCATCAACTCCTTCGTAACGACCAGAAATGATAATTATTTGATCTAATTTAGAAAATTTGCAAGCCATTTTTTGGTTAAACTTTTTGCCTTTAGCTGAAAGTAAAATTACTTTGCTCTTTTTTACTTTAGATTTTTTCTTTATATCTCCAACCGCTTTATAAATTGGTTTAACCATTAAAACCATGCCAAACCCGCCGCCATAAGGCCTATTATCCACGCTCTTATGCTTATCAAAAGTATAATCCCGCAGATTATGAATATTAATTTTAATTAATTTCTTTTTCTGAGCACGTTTAATAATGCTTTCATTAAAATATGAATTAAAAATATCTGGGAAAATTGTAATTATGTCAAATTTCATAATTTATAAATAAAAACAAAAACTGCACTATCAGAATAGCACAGCTTTTGCCTCTTTGTAAATCAAAAAGATTTTATAATTTTAACTCTTCAACTACTTCATCAACGCCTTTTTTAGGCTTTTGGTCAGAAGCAGGTGTTCTTGTTTGAGCTCTATCAACTCTACCGCCCTCTGGCTCTTCAATCTTAAGATTAATACGAGCGTTATTTTTAACACCGATTACTCTAAGAATACTTCTAATTGCCCTAGCAGTAGATCCTTCTCGTCCAATGACTTGTCCCATATCTTCTGGATTAACCTTAAGAGTTAAGAGGACTCCCATTTCGTCAACGGTTCGAACAACCTTAACGTCATCAGGATTTGCGACAATGGACTTGATAATGAACTCTAGAAATTCTTGATCAGTAGGCATCTTAGCCATATTTCTATAATCCCCAATTCTCTCTAATTATCTTTTGAACTTTCTCAAAAAATGAAATTAGCGATAAATCAAAGAATAATTCATTCGAGACTATTCATAATCTATAGCAGTTCGACCCTTTCTATAAGACTGCTAATCTTTCCTAGATTATTCCTTTTTCTCTAATTTGTCAACCTTTGATTGCTTTTTAATTCTGATTTTCTTTTTAATCTTTGGCCCTTTGATTGTTCCCTTTTTTACTAATAGATTATGAACCGTGTCAGATGCCTGAGCTCCTTTGGAAAGCCAATATTTTATTCGCTCTTCCTTTAGATTGATCTCTTTTTGATGTGGATTATAATTCCCTAACACTTCTAAAAATTTCCCGCTTTTGGGTGGAGAAGTTTTTTCTGTTAGAATAACTCTAAAACTAGATTTATTCCTTTTGCCTGTTCTAATTAAACGAATAGTAAGCATAAATTTAATTTATTATTGCCATTTTTTCTTTTTTAATGCTGCCTTAGCAGCTTTTTCCTGAGCCTCCTGTTTAGAAACACCCTGGCCTTTAGCAATTAATTCTTTATCTAGATAAAGGCCGACTATAAAACTCTTAGAATGATCCGGACCCCATTCTTTAATAACCTCGTAAGTTGGAGTAATACCGACTTTTTCTTGAGATTTTTCCTGAAAATCACTTTTAGGATCTTTATAAAGCTTTTGTTCTATAATGTCTGGTAGCTCTTTCAAAATATTTTTTTTAATGAATTCACTGGCTTTTTCATATTTCTGATCTAAGAAAATTGCTCCAATTAACGCTTCAAGGGCATCAGCCAGAATATATTGGCGAGCCCTGCCAGTATCCTTGTTCTCTCCTCGGCTTAAAAGTAAATGGTTATTTATTTCCAATCGGCTAGCCACTTTTGCTAACATTTTAGTATTAACTAAAGCAGCTCGCCAATTAGTCAATTCCCCTTCTGGATTGGGATAATTATTGTAAAGATGCTCAGTAACAACCATCTCTAAAATAGCATCACCTAAAAATTCAAGACGTTCATTATCTTTTAAATAAAAATCTGGATTTTCATTTAAATAAGAACGGTGAATTAATGCTTGTTGAAGCAAATCCTTATTATTAAACTTAATATTAATATTTTTTTCTAAAGAAGATAAATTATTCATTTTTGCCTGGTTCTCCGATTTCTCGATAAACAGTGCCTAAAACACCGTTAATAAATTTGCCAGAAGATTCACCGCCAAAGGTTTTAGCTAATTCAATTGCTTCATTAATAGCAACTTTTGGCGGAACTTCTTCTCTTTTTCCGAAAAGAAGTTCGTACAGTCCAATTCGCAAAACATTTCTATCAACAATAGTGATTTGGTCAATAGGCCATTCTGGAGCAGATTTTTCAATGATTTTATCTAATTTGGATAAATTTTTAATTACCCCATCAATTATTTGCCAGATAAAATCAACTTCTTCTAGGCCTGGAGCAAATTCTTTAATAACCCGATTAACAATTTCTTTTAATTGATCGGGTTTTTTATCTTTGAAATCCCATTCATAAAGGGATTGCATAGCTACTGAACGAGATAGATGGCGATTGGCCATAAATTTTTATAAATTAAAAATTATTTTTTAGAAAGCTCTTCCATATTCATTTTTTTTTCACTTCTTTTTTCTTTTTCTTGCTCAGCTATATCTTTTTCTTTTTTCTTTTTCTCTTTTTTGGTCAATTTAGCCATAACATCAATTATTTCTTTTCCAGCATAAGTTCCGCAATTTTCACAAAGCCGATGAGGCAAAACAGGTTCGCCGCATTTAGGACAGGTAAAAAAATGCTTTTTACCCAAAGCATGATGCGAACGCCTTTTGTTCCTTCTTGATTTAGTGTGTCTTTGTTTTGGTACGGCCATAATTTTTAATTGCTTTTTGAAGAGCATTAACAGCTAAATCAGCGCAATGCATTTTAATAGGAGGCAATTTGCCAAGCTCTTCAGCTACATCATTATATGAAATTTTCATTGCTTTATCAAGTGTTTTCCCTTTAGCCATCTCAGTTATCATTGAGGATGTGGAAATAGCTGCTACGCAACCCATTGTTTCAAAAGATATATCTTTTATTTTATTATCTTTTACTTTTATATATAATTTCATGATATCTCCGCATTGTAAATTACCCACTTCTGCCATAGCATCAGGATTTTTCATTTTGCCCATGTTGCTAGGATTTTGAAAATGTTTAATAACTTTTTTGCTATACATAAGATTTCTATTCTAATGACCAGAGATTTTTCTTAATCTTTTAATTATCCCAGGCAAAACTTTTAAAACAGAATTAATATCATTGTTTGTTGTGTGCCTGCCTAAAGTAAAACGGATACTGCAATGCGATTGCTCATAAGAAAGCCCTAAAGCTGTTAAAACATGAGATGGAATTAAAGAATTGTTAGCGCAAGCTGAACCAGTCGAGACAAAAATATTTCTTTGAGACAGTTCCATTACAATGCTTTCTCCTTCTGCTTTGCTAAAACTGATATGGGCATTATTAGGCAAACGATTTTTCAGAGAACCATTAAACTGTGAATTGGGAATATCTTTTAAAATTCCTGTAATCAATTTATTCCTTAACTTCTTAATGCTTTGAAATTTTGTCTTGCAATCTCGGACTTTTTTTATCGCTTCTCCTAATCCAACAATGCCTGGAACATTTTCAGTACCTGAACGCATATCTTTCTCCTGTCCGCCGCCTCGAATTAAAGAAACGATTGGCGTGCCTTTTTTAATATATAAAGCGCCAACGCCTTTTGGACCATAAATTTTATGGCCTGATAAGGATAATGCATCTACGCCAAGATTTTGCACATTACAATCTAAATAATTAACTGCCTGAACCGCGTCTGTATGAAAAATAATTTTTTCTTTTCTCTTGCTGTTGATTTTTTTAATTAAAGCGCCTATTTCTTTAATTGGCTGGATAGTGCCTATTTCGCTATTCGCATACATTATGGAAATCAATCGAGTATTATTTTTAATCGCTTTTTCTAACTCTGTTAATTCAATTATTCCATCATTATTTATAGGCAAAAGCGTTAACTCAGCTAAATTATTTTCTTCATGATATCTAGCTGGTTCAATAACTGCCTTATGTTCAATTGAAGAGATTATAATATGCGGCTTTTTATTTTCCTGCTCCCAAATTTTATTAATCACGCCGTAAATAATCCAATTATCGCTTTCACTAGCAGAACCAGTAAAATATATTTCATTTGGAGAACATTTTAAAAAATCTGCGACTTGATCACGGGCATTTTCAACTGCTTGGCTTGCTTTTTCTCCTAAACTGTAAATAGTTGAAGGATTGCCGTATTGTTCAAAAAAATATGGCTGCATTTTTTTAAAAACAGTCAAGTCCGTTGGCGTAGTCGCAGCACAATCAAGATAAATTTGTTTCTGAGTCATATCAAAATATGATAACAAAAGAATAGCTAATTGTCAAAAAAAATTATTTCCTAATCCCAAACATATTTCTAGGCATTTCATACTTTTTAATAATTGATTGGTTTAAATCATTTCTTTTTAAAAAAATGATTGCATAGTCATCAGCAAAAACTGGCGCCCATAAACCATCAGTTATCCGCTCAATTAAAAACTTTTGAGCCCAAGGCGTGGCATCATGATAAGCAAAAAATATCGTATTGAAATTATATAATTTATCCTGCTCTAGCCAAACATTATTATCTTGCTGCAATGGAATATATTCTTGTTCAAAAAAAGAAACAGAATAAGCCTCTGGACGATTGTCAGTAAAAACTTTCTCTTTAGGATAAAGATAATAAATCAAATAACTGCCAATATCATAATTATTCAAAATTGGCCCTTTGAGATTCTGTTCTCTAAAGAATTCAGCTGATTGATTATTATCTTTAACCAAGCCAAAACCGAACTCTTTGTTTGCTAAGGGCAGTTTCTGATAATGGGTAAAGAATGTAATTAAAAAAATAGCTAAACACAAAAAAATAAGCCCGAATTTAATATTTAAAGAATTAAATTTATATTTCTTACGCATCCCATTTTTAATGTTATAGGCAATAATTAACAATGCGAAAAAACCAAAGAGGGTAAAATTGCGAATAGCTAGCCAAGCCATTGCGCTAAAAACAATTGTTAGGCAAAAATAGATTATTGAAAACTTTTGTCGGTTTTTTATTAAAAGGAAAACAAAACTTAAAACAAGAATTGCAAAAACTATTTTAAAAAGACCTAAATTAGGATTTTTTATAATACCCAGATTTTCCAAAAACCAGACCGATTGATTTTCAATAATTCTATAGCCATAATCTCTAAAAATTGTAAAAGGATAAATTAATCCTTTTAAGCCAAATGGATTTATTAAAGCTGTTAAGCTTGTTAAGATTAAAACGAAAAAAATTCTGTTAAAAACTTTCCTTTTTTTAATTAACCTATCCACTAAAAAAAGCCCGACTAAAGCAGGGCCGAAAATAAAATAGATATGAGTATTCACCCAAATAATTTCCAAAACAGGCAGAACAAAAAGCCATTTATCTTTTAATAATCCTTTTTTCCAATGCCAAAGAATCCAAAAAAATACAGTTATAAAAAGATAGCTGAAAATCTCTGGCCTTATTTCAATACGAGCTGCTATTAAAGGGATTAATAAAACAGAACATAAAACAGAAATTTTAAAACCAGCCTGCTTTTGGGCTAAACGAAAAAACAGATAGAAAATAAGCAAACTGATTAATAAATAAAA
>CAZYQY010000008.1:0-25140 GCA_964649795.1 uncultured Candidatus Saccharibacteria bacterium | reverse complement strand
TAATGTCTCCGCAGCGCATTCTGACCAGGAAAATTTCTTGGCCTGGTTAAGCCCTTTTTTAATTAATTGTTCTTTTAACTCTTTATCAGTTAAAATTATTTCCATAGCCCAAGCTAATTCATCTATATTGTCAGGATTAATCATTAAAGCTCCTTGGCCAACTACTTCGGGCAAAGAAGAATTAACTGAAACAATAGTTGGCTTGCCGCAAGCCATTGCTTCTAAAGGAGGGAAACCAAATCCTTCAAAAAAGCTTGGATATACAAAAAGCTCGGCTAGATTGTAAAGATAGGGTTTGTCTTTATCTTCAACAAAACCAGTAAAAATTATATCTCGACTATATTTTGATTCTCTGGCTGTTCTTAAAATATCTTTATAAAGCCATCCTTTGGTTCCAGCAATAACTAATTTAATAGATTGTTTTCTTCTTAATAATTCAAATGCTTTAATTAGCCCTATAATATTTTTTCTTGGCTCAATAGTGCCAAAATATAAAATAAACTTATTCGGAAGATTGTATTTTTTAGATATTAATGACAGTCCCTGCACAAAAGGCCTAAATTGCTTCCCTACTCCAGAATAAATCACTTTTATTTTCTTAGGTTCAATGCCATATATTTTAATCAAATCATCTTTAGTTGATTGAGAAACAGCAATTATTCTATCTGCTTTTTCAGCCTCTTTTCTGGCATCCACTAAAAATTTTTGCCAGGCTCTTTTGCGCCAGGAGAAAAAATAAGGATAGCGCTCAAAAGATAAATCATGAAAAGTAATTACTTTTTTACAGCCAATTGACAAAGGAGCTGTAAAAAAATGTGGATTAAAATAAATGTCAACTTTGCCCAATAATTTATCTATCTTGGGTTGATTAAAATAACGGGCACTTATAAAAAAAAGACGATTGGGAATTCTAAAACTTTTTAAATTAACATTATCTAAAAAAAGCCAAGGATAATTTAACTTGGCTTTTTTATAGGCATTATAAAAAAGTTTATAATTAATTTTTGGCTCAAGCAATAAAAGTTCATCTAAAAGATTAATTGTATATTCTTCAACACCTGTTCTGGTGCCGCGGGCTAAAACCCTTATATCAATGCCAATATTCATAGATTAAAAATTAATATTTTTCTCAATAAACTCTTTAATTCTTTTTTTAAATTTCTCTTGGTCAAATTCCATAGCTTTTTCTCTGATAATTTTAGGGTCAAAATTATCAGAATTAAATTCCTGTAAAACTTTTACTAAGCTTTCTTTTGTCTGATCTTTGAAAAATAAACCAGTTATCCCTGGGGTAATTGTTTCTAATGCGCCGCCGGCCTGATATGCAATAACAGGCCTGCCAGAAGCCATTGCTTCCACAGCTGTAATTCCAAAGTCCTCTTCTTGGGGAAAGATAAAGGCCTGACAATGAGCATAATATTCTTTTAATCTCTCGTCAGAGACCAAGCCAATAAATTCTATATTTTTCTTTGATTTTTTTTCTAATCTTTTACGGTCAGGGCCATCGCCAATAATTTTTAATGGAAATCCCAATTCATTAAATGCATCAATAGCCAGATCAAAGCGCTTATAAGGCAGAAACCTTCCGACTATCAGGAAATAATTCTCTATTTTATCAGCCAAATAAAATAAATTTGTCTTAACTGGCGGATGGATAACTTTTGAATCCTGATGATAATATTTTTTTATTCGCTGTTTTACAAAATAAGAATTAGCAATAAATTTATCTACACGGCCAGCTGCTTGCTCGTCCCAAAGACGAATATAGTTCATAAAAAAAGGTATAACTTTTTTTATCGGTCCAGGATAACCAAATTCTTCAATATATCTATGAGAATCATCCCAAGCATAACGAATTGGCGTATGGCAATAGCAAATATGAATTGCTTTTGGCGAAGTAATCACCCCCTTAGCATAACTAGCTGAATCAGAAAGAACTAAATCATACTGAGAAAGATCAAATTGCTCAATAGCCAAAGGCATAAACATTAAAAAAGGACGGTGATGAGATTTGACTAAAGGGAATTTTTGCAAAAAAGATGTTTTAATCTGGTATTTTTTAAAAGCTGAACCAGTTCTTTTTTCATCATAAAGCAAGGTATAAATAGGCGCTTTAGGAAAAATTTGACAAAACGCCTCTAATACTCTTTCAGCCCCTCCGTATTGATTAAGATAATCATGGACTAAAGCAACTTTCATAAAACCAGACCCTTTAAAATCAATCTAACAAATTATACTCTATGTTTTTTTAACAAAATAATGAATGGGGTCTTTAAAATAATTATCAAATCCAGTTTTAAAGACCAATTTTCCATATAAAAGATATCTAATTTTACCTCTTCATTAAAATCAAGATCGCTTCTGCCTGAAATCTGAGCTAATCCAGTAATGCCTGGCTTGATATAGAACATCCTCTGCTGGTCAAAGTTAAACTTTTCTACTTCATAGGACATATGAGGACGGTAGCCAACTATGCTCATTTCTCCTTTTAGAACATTAAAAAATTGAGGCAATTCATCCAAAGAATACTTGCGCATAAACCTGCCGATTTTGGTAATCCTAGGGTCATTTTTAATCTTATGCAAAGGACTACCTTTGCGGAGATTTATTGTTTGATCTTTTTCCAATTCTTTAAGCATTTGATTGCCTTTTTTAGTGCCAAATTCTCCATCGCAAAGTTCAGCTTTCATAGAACGAAATTTATAGAACTTAAATTTCTTTTTTTTGTAACCGTAACGGTAATCTTTGTAAATAAGAGGACCAAAAGAGCTGATTTTAACCAAAAAAGCTATTAAAAGATAAATTGGCGAGAATATGATTATAAAAGAAAAAGAAAAAACTATGTCAAACAATCTCTTAATTATCCTGCCCCATCCGTCTAAAACGGTTTTTTTTAATTCAATAATAGGCACGTCGCCAAGTATCTCAATTGAAGTATTGGTGGTCAAGGTCTGAAAAAGATTTGGTGCGAACTTAAAAGTCAAATGGTTTATTTCTGCAAAATTAATCAATTCCAAAACTTTTTCTTTTGGCCAGTTTGGATCAGATAAAATAATTTCATCTATTTTTTGGTTCTTTGTTTTTATTTTAATTTTGTTTATGTCCAGCTCAAGCATATTGCTAATTACTTGGTAACCCAAGCCTGGCTCTTTATTAATGTTTTCTATAACTCTATTGCTTAATCTGTCTTGCCCGATTAGTAAAATACGGCGGATTCCAAATCCACGCTTTTTAACTAAATGTTTTTGCCATAAACTTATTAGAAAACGGCCTAAACAAATAAAGATGATTGCCATTAACCAGCCAGCTAAAACTAAAAAACGGGAATTAAACAATTCCTGTCTAAGAAAAATATAGAAGACAATAATCATAATGCCTGCTGAAACCCCAATCACAATTCTTGGAAAATCATCTAAAAGCTTGCGATTTAATTTAATTCGATAAAGACCAACTAAAGCAAAAACAATCAAAAGAAAAATAGAAATACCGCTGACTAGAACAAAGTACCTGCCAAAAGGAAGGTTCAAGTGAAAAAGCACTGGACGATATTCAGATACCCATGGATTAATTCGCAAAACATAGGCTCCTAGTCCAGCGCCTAAAAGCATTAAAAAATCCAAAGGGACTAAAACAGCTGTGAAAAAAAGCTCCGATTTCTTCATTGATTTAATTCTAATCAATTTTAACAGGAAAATCAATATATAAGTAAATAAAAAAGGCATGTAAGCACATGTCTTTTTTATGACTCAAGCAAGCAATAAGCCGGGTTCTGTTTTGGATAGTCATCTATCTAGGTCCGATATTACTATCGGACTCAAGCGAGCTACTTTTTCCCGACGTAATGTCGAGATTTGCTCTTGCACCAGGCAGGGTTTACCATCCCGACAGGTTTCCCTGAGGGAAGAGGGGTCTTAATCCCTCACTTTTCACCTTTACCTCTTTTTAGGAGATTGCCCCTAAAATGAAGAAATATTGTCTCTGTGGCACTTTCCCTATTCTCACGAACGGTGGGCATTACCCACTGCCGCTTGCGGTGCCCGGACTTTCCTCTCTGACTTAATGTCAAAGCGACTATCTCGCTTACTTGAGCTGCATATATATTATCATGTATAAAGACCTCTGTCAATCTTATAAAAGCGCTTGTTCTCTTCCTTGCTCATCCAGCGCTTGGTTGACTAATCGGTCTGCTTCTTTATTTTTTTCACGAGGAATATGCTTAAAAATAACTTGTTTAAAATCCAGCATTAAATTCCATGTTTTGATAAAAAGCGGCTGAAGTTCCTCTTCTTTAATCTTATACTGGTGATTAAGCTGTTTAATAATTAATTCGCTGTCTGAATAAAATTCAATTTCTGTTTCTTTGGCTTTTTTCTTGCCAAAAAGTAATTTAACTTTTTTCAAGGCAAAAACAACTGCCTGATATTCAGCTTGATTATTAGTTGCTTCATCAATAAATTCACTGTATTTCTTAATTGTCTGGCCATTTTGTATAATGACCACACCAATAGCTGCTGGACCGGGATTGCCTCGGGCCCCGCCATCAGTGTAAATAGTAATTTTCATAATTCAAGATTAGGCCTTAATTTCAAATCAATAATTTTCATTTCCAAATCCCTGTTCCCATTCCATTCATTAACAATTAATTCAAAAATTATATCAATCAAATCTCCTTTGTTTAATATATTATGCCATTTGCCTGAATTAAAAGCAATTGCATTAAATCTTTTCCCTTGTTTTGATTGATTGTCAAAGACCATTAAATCCATTTTCAAATGATTATTATTATTACCAACTAATCTTAAATTATTAACTTCTGCTTTTCTAATTAAAAACCTCGGCTCTAAATTACTTTTGCCAAAAGGGGCAAATTTCTGAATTTGGTCATAATTTTGCCAATTGATTTCTTCCAAACATAATTCTGCGTCAATATCCAAAACAGATATTAAATCTTTATCTTTTAATTTATCTTCAACAATTTTTGTTAAAATATTTTTAACTTTATTCAAATTTACTTTTTTTACTTTAAAGCCAGCTGCTTTTTTATGCCCGCCAAAAGAGTAAAGAAAATCAGACGCTTGTTTAAGCATTTCTAATATATTAAAATTCTGAATACTTCGGCAAGAGCCAGATATAGAAGAGCCCTGTTCCTGATATATAATGGTTGGACGATTATATTGATCAGCTATTTTACCAGCCACTAGACCAATTAATCCAACGGGCCAATTGGCGCTGCCTTCAAAAATTAATTTGGGGATTTCTTTTTGGCTAATTTTTTCTTCAAGACGCTTTTTTGCCTCATTAACAATTCGCTCTGTCAATTTTTGCCTAACTAAATTATTTTCATTAATCTCTTGAGCTAATTTTTCTGCTTCTTTTTTATTCTTGCTAATCAGAAGATTAAAGGCAACATTAGCATGATTCATCCGACCAGCCGCATTAAGACGAGGGGCTAAAATAAAACCAATAGTATAGGTATTAAGATTAGTCAAAGGAGCTTCTCCATTTAAGGAAGATTCAGTTAATTCAGGAACTACTTTGGCCATTTTCATCAGTTCTTGGAGCCCTATTCTTTTGGTTTGAGCTAAAACGCCTAATCCGTATTTAACTAATGTTCTATTTTCGCCGATAATAGGCATAACATCAGCCACTGTAGCTAAAGCAACTAAATCCAAAAGCCATTTTTTTAATGGACAATCTGAATTATTTTCTTCTTCATGTAAAAGAGCGCAAGCTAGTTTATAAGCCACTCCGGCTCCGCATAAATCATTAAAAGGATATTTATCATTTTTCTGCCAAGGGTCAATTACGGCAACTGCTTTAGGTAATTTATCTTTTGGCTGATGATGGTCAGTAATAATAATATCTAATCCCAAAGAAGCAGCTAAATCAGCTTCTTCTAAATTGCTTATTCCACAGTCAACAGTAATCATTAAATCAGTTTTGTCTTTGCATATTTTCTTAACTGCCTGTTTGTTTACGCCATGCCCCTCTTTGTTCCTGTCAGGTATATATACCTGAAGATTTTTTGCTCCTAAGTATTGTAAAGTTGAAAACAAAATAGCTCCTGAACAAACTCCGTCAGCATCATAATCTGCATAGATTATAATTTTTTCTTTTTTTGCCAATGCTTGACGAATTCTTTTGACTGCTGTTTTCATCCCTTTAAGCAAAAAGGGATCATGTAAATCACCTTGATAATCAGGATTAAAAAACTCATCAATCTGTTTCTGAGTTTTTAGGCCTCGGTTATAAAGAAGCTGTGAAATCAAAGGAGAAAATTCCGGAAATTGTTTTAAAAAAGCGCTTGGCGCTTTAGGTTTTATTTTCCATTGCATAAAAAATTAATTTAGAGCATTTATCCCAGGAAGTTTTTCGCCAGCTAAAAATTTAAGCATGGCGCCGCCACCAGTAGAAACATGAGTTATTTTATTTAACAACCCTAATTTTTCCAAGAAAGCAACCGTGTCACCGCCGCCAACTATTGAAAAATTATTATTTTTAGCTATTGTTTGAGCAATTTCTCGACTACCAAGACTAAATTTCTCTACTTCTAAAAGCCCTAATGGGCCATTCCAGACAATCATTTTAGCTTGAGAAATTATTTTAGAAAACATTTGAATCGTATCTGGCCCAATATCTAATATCATTTCGTGTTTGTCAATATTACCTACTGGAGAAATCCGGATATTTGTATTCCCAGAGATATCCTTTGAAGCAAGAACATCTACTGGAATATGCAGTTTGGAACTAGTTAAATTTAATTTCTTTATTTCTTCATCCATTCCTGCTTCAGTTACTGATTTGCCAATAGCAAATCCTTTAGCGCTAATTACTGTGTTAGCTAAAGCGCCAGCTAAAAGTAAATTGTCAGCTTTTTCTAGAAAATTCTCGATAAACTTTATCTTGGTTGAAATTTTTGCTCCACCTATAACAACTACTAAAGGATGTTCTGTTTTTTCTAAAACTTTTGAGAGAAATTTAATCTCTTTTTCAAAAAGCAGACCAGCACAACTAGGCAAATATTTTGGTAGGCTAGTTATTGAAGCATGATTTCTATGACTGACTCCAAAAGCGTCATTAACATAAATTTCTCCTAAAATAGCCAGCTTTTTGGCAAAATCTTGGTTATTGGCCCTTTCTTCTGGATAAAAACGGATATTTTCCAATAAAATAATCTCGCCTGCTCTCATATTCTCTATCCTCGTTTCAACTTCAGAGCCAAGACAATTATCTAATTTAATAACTGACAATCCTAAAAGTTTTTCTAATCTTTTTTTTACTAAATTCAAGCGCAAATTTTCAACAATTTTACCATTTGGCCTTCCAAAATGAGCTATTAAAATAATCTTGGCCTTTTGTTCAAGTAAGTAATTAATAGTTGGCAAAGTAGCTTCTATTCGCCAGTCTTCTTCATTATCAATACTTTCATTTTCACCTAACCATAATGGAACATTAAAATCAACTCTGACTAAAACTTTTTTATCATTAAGATTGAAATCCCGAAGAAATTTCATATTAGTGTTTTTACAATCTTAATAAACTCACTGGCATTTAAAGAAGCACTGCCAACAAGCACTCCTTCCATATTGGCTCCTTCAACAAAATCTAATACATTTTGGCTATTAACACTGCCTCCATAAATAATTTTAACTTTCTCTGCAATTATCCGATTATAAAGTTTAGTTAATGTTTTGCGGATAAGTAAAGACGCTTTCATAGCTTCATTAGACGAGCATGGATTTCCAGTTCCAATAGACCAAATCGGCTCATAAGCAATAACAATATCCCTAATATTAGTTGGCTCAATATCAATTAGGCCCTTTTCAATTTGTTCGGCAACAATTAAATTTATTTCATCAAGAGGTCTTCCTTCAGAATCAAAAGAGTCTCTGGATTCTTCGCCAACGCATAAAATGGGATTGAGCCGCGCTTTTAAAACAGCTTTTAATTTTCGGTTTATCATTTTTTCATCCTCTTGAAAATATTTTCTCCTTTCTGAATGACCAATAATTACATATTGGCTTCCTAATCTTTTAAGCATTAAAGGAGAAATTTCTCCTGTGTAAGCGCCTTGTTTTTCCCAAAAACAATCCTGGCCGCCAAAAACAAGATTATTTTTTGACAAATTAATCAAACAAGGCAAATAAATGAATGGCGGACAAATGATTACTTCAGCTTTTTCATTTTTTTTTATTTCCTTATCTATTGTGCTAAAAAGATGTTCAGCTTCTTTTAAAGTTGCTGGATTACATTTCCAATTAGCTATTACTAATTTTTTATTGTTCATTTTTCTTTTTTATTACTATAAATACTATTAAAATTAGAGCAAAAACAACGAAGAATAAAGAAATCTGATTAGAATATTTAGAAATTATATCTTGGTTAGAGCCAAAAGAATAACCTAGGATAGCCAGAATTGTTACCCAAATACCAGAACCCAAAAAAGTATATAGAATAAAGCTTTTAAAATTCATCTTAGAAAATCCAGCAGGGATGGAAATTAATTGTCTGACAGCCGGCACAAATCTGCCAATAAAAGTTGAGATATTGCCGTATTTTAAAAAATAATTTTCCGCTTTCACAACTTTTTCTTTGTTTATAAATAAAAATTTGAAAAAATTGCGATTAGCTAAAGAATAAATAACCTTTCTGCCTAAAGTATAAGCTAAAAAATAGTTTATTGAAGCTCCTAACAAGCTTCCTATTATTCCGAAAAAAATAACTAAAAAAATGTTCATTTCTCCTTGTTGCGCTAAATAAGCAGCAGGCAGGATAACAATTTCAGAGGGAAAAGGTATAAAAGAACTTTCAATGGTCATTAGAAGACTAATGCCTAAATAACCAGCATCAGAAATTATATTTGTAACAAACAAAGCAATTGTTGATAAAATAACATCCATAAAAATTGCTATTTTCTTAAAAATTCAGCTGCCTTTTCAGGTTCAATTGTAGAAATTTCTATTCCAGCTCCTAATTCAAAACCAGCCCAAACTGATATTTTGGGCAGAATATTCAAATGCCAATGATAATTATCATAATTGCCTCCATCGCAAGGAGCCGTATGAAAATAGAAATTATAAGCTGGATCTTCTAATTTCTGATCTATTGCGATTAAAGCTTTTTGTAAGGCATCAGTAAAAAAATCTTTTTCATTGTCAGTCATTTTTTCAAAATAAGGTTGATGTTTTTTAGGATAAACTCTTGTTTCAAAAGAAACCTGTGGAGCAAAAGGGCAAAGAACAACAAATTTTTCGTTTTCATAAATAATTCTTTTTTTATCTTTTATATCCCAGTTAATCATTGTGCAATAAACGCATTTATTATTTTTTTTGTAAAATGTATTAGCTCCATCCAAGCTATTTCTTAAATCAGGGTCAATAACCGGAATAGCCATTAATTGAGAATGAGGATGACTCACTGAAGCGCCGGCTTCTCTGCCATGATTATGGAAAATAGAAATATATTTAATAAACTTTTTTTTCATTAAATCTAAATACCTTTCCTGATAAACATCAATAACCATTTTTATTTCCTCTTGAGAAAATTGAGTTATTTGTCTTTCATGGTCAGCAGTAATAATAACCTCATGATAGCCAAAACCATCCATAATTCTATTAGGTCCTTGTTTTAGTTCTCGAAGCTTATTATCTTTATTTTTTGAAAAAGCAGGAAATTTATTAGGTATGGAAATAACAAACCAAGATCCGTCTTTTTTGTCTTTTCTGGCAATTTTCTCCTTTATATTATACTCCTGGCAAAAAGGACAATTTTTAGGATCAATATTTTCTTTAATTCTTTGATGTTTAGCAAAAGTTTCCGGACGTTGAGCTCTCCCAGCAGCAATTAGCACCCAATCATTAGAAACTAAATCTAATCTTAATTCTGAAGGAAATTCTTTTTCCATAATAATTTTAACTTTATTTATATTTTCCAATAATAAAATTACATCTAATCTTAAAAAGCTCGTAAAAAGTTCTTAAATATCCTTTCAAACTAACTCGCGAATTAGGATTATTAATCCAATTAACTGGGATTATCCCTATTTTATATCCTATTTTTTTTGCCAAAGCTAATGCTTCAATATCAAAACCCCATTTTTCAATTAAGCATCGCTTAAAAATATCTTTAGCTGCTTTTTCTGTAAAGGCCTTAAAACCGCATTGAGTATCCCAAACACCCGGAACAGCCATTAATTGAATTAAAAGATTACCCATGTTGCCTAATTGCCTCTTAAAAAATGATTGAGCTACTGCTTGTCTGGCGCCTAAAGCATCTTTTTTGTCGCGAGAGCCTATTACTACTTGATAACCCTTCTTAAAAAAAGGAATCATTTTCTCAAAATGATCAATAGTTGTTGCATTATCAGCATCTGTAAAAAGTTTGTATTTTCCATTAGCTTCTAACATGCCTTGTTTAACAACCCAGCCTTTTCCATGATTTTTTTTATTATCAATTACTCTCAAATTTTTAATCATTTCTGAAAATTTATTAACAATTTGAACAGTTTTATCTCTTGACCCATCACTAACAACAATAATTTCATAAGAATAATCCTGCTGGGTTAAATAAGAATCAATATCTAAAAGAGTCTTGCCAATGCTCTTTTCCTCATTATATGCCGGAATAATAACTGATAAATAAACCTTTTCCATATGCTTGTATTATACAATATTTTCTATTAAGATACAAAACAAGATGAAAAAATATTATATTATTACTTATGGCTGTCAAATGAATGAAAATGATTCTGAAAAAATAGCTGCTAAATTAGAGAAAAAGGGATACAGACAGGTCAAATCAATAGAGCAAACTGATTTGGTTATTATTAATGTTTGTTCAATCAGACAATCAGCAATTAATAGAGTTTATAGCAAAATTAAACAATTATCTAAATTCAAAATTATATTAACTGGCTGTATTTTGGAAAAAGATAAAAAAATATTTAAAGAGCAAGTTTATGGAATATGGCCAATTGTTGATTTAAGCGCCAAGGCAAAATACAAATCAACAGAGAAAGCTTTTGTCCCAATTATGACAGGCTGTGATAATTTTTGCACTTATTGCGTGGTTCCATATACACGAGGCCGAGAATATTCAAGGCCAGCTTATGAAATTATTAAAGAAGCTAAGGAATTAGTTAAAAAAGGATATAAAGAAATAACTTTATTGGGACAGAATGTAAATAGTTATAATAATTTCCCAGATCTTCTAAAATCAATCAATAATATATCCGGTCAATTCCAAATAAAATTTCTTACTTCGCATCCCAAGGACATGTCAGATAAATTGATTCAAATTATTGCCCAAGGTAATAAAATTTCCAAAGAAATTCATTTGCCTATTCAATCAGGAAATAATCAAATTCTAAAAAAAATGAATCGGGGTTATACTGTTGAACAGTATAAAAAATTAATTAAAAAAATTCGTTGCGCTATGCCCAAAGCGAAAATTTCTACTGATATTATTGTTGGTTTTCCCGGAGAAACTAAAAAACAATTTGAAGATACTGTTAAATTAGTAAAGGAGATAGGATTTAAGCAAACCTATGTATCTGCCTATTCTTCCCGTTCTGGTACAGCTGCTATGAAATTAAAAGATAATGTTCCATCTGATGAGAAAAAAAGAAGGAAAAGAGTTATTTTAGATACGCTTAAATAGGAAAAGCCCGTGCATTAAAAAGATAGACAGGCACGGCCTATCTGAATTTTAATTATGCTACACGACAAATTAATTGTCATCTTAGGTCCCACTGTTTCTGGCAAATCCGAATTAGCTATTAAATTAGCCAAGAAATTTAATGGCGAGATTATTTCAGCTGATTCCAGGCAAATTTATAAAGAAATGGATATTGGGACGAATAAATTAAACAAAAAGCAAATGTCTGGCATTCCTCATTATTTAATAGACATAGTCAGGCCGAATCAAGAATTCACTTTGTCTCAATACAAAGAAAAAGCAGTAAAGATTATTAAAGATATTCAAAAAAGAGGCAAGACTCCTTTTTTAGTAGGAGGCACTGGCCTATACATCCAAGCTGTTGTTGATAATTTAAAGATTCCTAAAGTTAAACCGGATAAAAAACTGCGAATCAAATTAGAAAAATTATCTAATCAGGAATTATTTAATAAATTAAAGAGAATAGATCCTAAATCTTTGGGAATAATTGATTTTAATAATAGAAGACGGCTTATTCGTGCATTAGAAGTTTGTCTAAAAACAAAAAAGCCTTTTTCTGAACAAAGAGAAAAAGGAGAAATTCTTTTTAATGTATTGCAAATTGGGATAAAAATATGCAAAGAGACAATCAAGAAAAGAATTACTAAACGGACCAATCAAATGATTAAAAATGGCTTTGTAAAAGAAGTGGAAAAATTAATTAAAAAATATCCGATTAATTTGCCTGCTTTCTCTGGAATTGGCTATCAAGAAATAATTCATGCAGAACAAGTTAAAGCAATGATTAATCTTCATACTCAACAGTATGCCCGCCGCCAAATAACTTGGTTTAAAAGAGATAAACGGATTAATTGGATTGAAAATCAAAAACAGGCTGAAAAATTAGCAAAAAACTTTCTCTTACGATGATTTTTTTAAGGTTTTTATTAAAATCTCTTTAACTACTTCTGGATTAGCCTGTCCTTGACTAGCAGCCATTACTTTGCCAATTAAAAACTGTAAAACATTTTCTTTGCCTAATTGATAATCTTTAACTGGCTTGGAATTTTCCTGGATAATCTGTTTAACTATTTTAATTAAAGCATCTTCATCATTAACCTGCTTTAATTTTTTATTTTCAATAACATTAGAAGGATCAGCGCCAGTATCAAACATTTCCTTCAAAACAGTCTGTGCTGCTGAACTAGAAA
Organism: uncultured Candidatus Saccharibacteria bacterium; assembly: GCA_964649795.1. GTDB lineage: Bacteria > Patescibacteriota > Minisyncoccia > Portnoybacterales > UBA2143 > JABMPX01. Next base: position 12,274 of record CAZYQY010000008.1, on the reverse strand, counting down.
TTTCTTTTTGCTCAATTAGAGTAATAAATTCAGCAAAGTTCTCTGGGCTAATTTTACAATCAGCAATGCTAATTTTATTAACCAATAAAAGTTTTTGAAGCTCAGTTAATAAATAATTAGCTGTTAATTTAATCATTGGCTCTTTCTCACTAATTGATTTTATCTTCAGCCAAGTTTTTAATTCAGAGACAACTTGTTCAAAATAATCAGCTATTTTCTTATTAATAATAAGGGTATTAATATCAGAAGAAGGAAGATGATATTCTTCAAAGAATCTGGCTCGTCTATTTTGTGGCAATTCAGGTAATTCATTCTTTATTCTTTCAACATCAACTATTGAATCCTTAGATTCCTCAGTTAATGGCTTCAGAGATAATGGAGGCAAATCTGGTTCAGGGAAATAACGATAATCTTGAGATTCTTCTTTAATTCGCTGTGGAAAAGTGCTTTGTTTCCCTTCGTCCCAACCTCTGGTTTCTTGAATAATTTTTTGTTTTGAGTCCAATAAATCTTTTTGCCTTTTAATTTCGTAATCAACAGCCCCCTGAACGGCTCGAAAAGAATTAAGGTTTTTGATTTCTACTTTAGTTCCTAGTTTACCTTTTTTTGCACTTAAAGAAATATTTACTTCGCAGCGCATCTGTGCTTTTTCCATATTAGCCTCAGAAACATCAAGATAACGCAGAATTAATTGAAGTTCTTCACAAAACTGCCGCGCTTCTGTGCTAGTAGCAATGTCTGGCTCAGTAACCAATTCCATTAAGGGCCTTCCTGCTCGATTAAAATCAATTAATGAATATCCCATTCCTTGCGGATGGACTAATTTGCCAGTATCTTCTTCTAAATGAATTCGGGTAATTCTAATTTTTTTATCCTCAATTTCTAAAAACCCTTTTAATGATAAAGGCTGGTCATATTGGGAAATTTGATAGCCTTTAGGCAAATCAGGGTAAAAATAGTTCTTGCGGTCAAATTTAGCTTTTTCTGGAATCTGGCAATTCAAAGCAAGGGCGGTTTTAACAACTTTTTTTACTGCTTCTTTATTAATTACTGGAAGTGATCCAGGATACCCAAGACATATTGGGCATATATTTACATTCGGATTCTGCTCTTCAGGGTCATTAAGACAGCTGCAAAACATTTTACTGTCTGTTTTTAATTCGGCGTGTATTTCTAATCCAATAACCGTCTGATATTTCATAAAAGAGAGGTTTGACCTCGAAAGTAGTGACATTCGCCCTAGGCGAAGGTCACGCTTGAGAGGTCGAATCTCGGACCTGCGTTAAGACAACATTTTTTAATAAAAAGGCAACGGTGAGCGGCCCTAAACCGCCTGGCACTGGTGTTAGCCAGCTAGCTTTTTCTCGAACACTTTTTCTATCAATATCACCGACTATCTTATTATCCACTTTTGATATACCGCCGTCAATTAATATTACACCCTGTTTTATCATATTCCCCTTAATAATATTTGGCTGGCCCAAAGCAGAAATAATAATGTCAGCTTGTTTCAAATCATCTACAAATTCACTACAAAAACCAATTAAATATTCAGCTTTTATTTCTGTTTGTAATGCTTTCCCAAAAATATTTGAATTAACTAATGCAATTATTTTCTTATTCTCTAATTCTTCTCCAATCTCATCTAATACTCTTAAAATAGCGTTAATAAATGGTGATTTAAAATGACTCCCTTTAACAAATCCATCCACATCTTTGTTTGGACTGATAACTTGAATTACTTTATCAGAAGAAATTCCTTTAGGCAAAGGCATTTGAACAATAATTCCATGTATTTTTTTGTCTCGATCGCATATCTTGACTGTTTTTATAATCTCTTCTTCTGATGTTTGTTCAGGAATAGTTATTCTCCTAAACTCAATACCAATTTCTTTAGCTATTTTTTTCTTGATATCAACATACGCTTCTGATGCTAGGTCTTTACCAACTAAAATAACAGCTAAACAAGGTTTAATGTTTTTTCTTTTAATTTCTTTCTTCAAATTATCTAAAATCTTATCTGCTATTTTTTTCCCGTTAATAATTTTCATAGAACCGGAAATCTTTTAGCCAGTTTAATTACTTCTTTTTTAATATGGCGCTGTAATGATTGATTATTAAGATCTTTAAGAATCCGGCCAATCCAAATACCAATCTGCAGCATCTCTTTTTCTTTAAGCCCTTTGGTAGTTACAGCCGGCGTACCGATTCTAATACCGGAAGTTTCCCACTTGGAACGTTTTTCATAAGGCACGACATTGCGATTAACATAAAGATTAGCTGATTCCAATGCTTCTTGGGCTTTCTTACCGGAAAAATCCACCTTGCTCAAATTAACTAAAAAAAGATGGTTGTCAGTACCATTGGAAACCAAATTAAAGCCCTGCTTTAAAAGAGAATCTGCTAAAACTTGAGCGTTTTTAATCACTTGTTTTTGATAAACAACGAATTCTTTTTGGCTAGCTTCTTTTAAAGCAACGGCCTTACCGACAATTTCATTCTGCAAAGGGCCTCCTTGCAGGCCCGGGAAAACCGCTTTATCTATCTTATCAGCTACTTTTTTATTATTAGAAAAAATCAGGCCGCCTCGAGCTCCCCGAAGCGTCTTATGCGTAGTTGCTGTAACCACATCACAATAAGGAAAAGGATGAGGATGAATTCCTGCGGCTACTAATCCGGCGATATGAGCAATATCAGCCATTAAATAAGCGTTATTTTCTTTGGCAATTTGGCCAAACTTAGAAAAATCAATCTGGCGGGAGTAACTGGAAGCGCCGGCAATAATCAGCTTAGGTTTTTCTTTTTGGGCAATTTTACTAATTTGTTTGTAATTAATTCTTTCTGTTTTTCTATCAAGTCCGTAAAAAACAAAATTGTAAAAACGGCCTGAGAAATTAATCAACGCGCCATGTGATAAATGTCCGCCCTGGTCAATTTTCATGGCTAAAACTTTGTCCCCTGGATTGAGCAGGGCAAAATAAACAGCTTGATTTGCATTAGAGCCGGAATGAGGCTGGACATTTGCATAATTAGCTCGGAATAATTTTTTAGCCCTGGCAATGGCTATTTTTTCAATCTGGTCAATATAGCGTTGGCCAGAATAATATCTTTTATCTGGATAACCCTCGGCATAGCGGGCGCTTAAAATACTGCCTACGGCCTGACGAACCGCTTGACTGGCATAATTATCAGAAGCAATCAAATTAAGACCCTTTTGATGACGGTCATGCTCCTGTTTTATTAATTTATCTATTTTAGCGTCTTTTTTAGCCAAGTAATCCATATAAATACTGCTTTTATCATATATTAAATTTTGAAAAAAATAAAGCCCCGCTGATACATTCTATTGACATAATTTATTAAATCACTATTATTATTATTAAATCATTGTTCATTAACTTTTTAATAAACCTAAACAAAAAACGCTATAAGGGAGGTATATTTCTATGAGATATAAAAATTTTTCCGAAAGAACACCGGATAGTCAGTATCAAGAGCTTCTTCAGCGAATCAAAGATAAAGGAAAAAAAGTTTTTGCTCAACAAGATGAAGAAGCACTAATGGTCTTGGGTCATATAATGCGCTTTGAATTAAAAAATGGATTTCCTATTATCACTGAACGAGATTTAGTCAGCGCTGCCGAAGGACGACCATCTCAATTTCAAATGGCAATTGGTGAACTCTGCGCTTTTTTAAACGGCGCCAGAACATTAGAAGAAATGAAAGGATTTGGTTGCGGTTGGTGGTCTCGTTGGGTAACTGCCAAAAAATGCGCTAAACGAGGACTTAAAACTGGCGATCTTGGTCCAGGGTCATACGGTCCAGCTTGGCGAAATTTCCCCACCACCGAAGGCAAAACATTCGATCAAATAACACATTTAATTGAGCAAATTAACGAGTTTCCCCAACTTCGCACTCACATTGTTTCACCATGGATTCCACAATATATCTGCCGTGGACAAGGAAAACAGCAAAAGGTAGTCGTAGTACCTTGTCATGGTTTTTTCCACGTCACGATAAATACCTATACAGATGAGCTCTCGCTTCTTCATTTTCAACGAAGCGCGGATGTACCTGTTGGTCTTGTATTTAACCTTATTCAGTATGCAGCTTTAACATTGATGATCGCTCAGGTCACTGGTTATAAGCCAAAAGAGTTCGTTTATATGACTTCTGATACTCACATTTTTTTAAGCCAAATGAATGATGTAGATGAGCTTCTTCAAGCCAAACCGCAATTGTTCCCAACAGTTACCATAGACCCTGACGTTAAGAATATCTTTGATTTCAGGCCAGAACATTTTAAGGTAACTGATTATAAACCTCAATTATCAAGGAGGACAATATGGACACCAGTTTAACTATTTCAATTATTGCAGCCGTAGCTGAAAATAGCGTGATCGGCCAAAACGGTAAAATTCCTTGGGATTTGCCCGATGATCGAAAGCATTTCGCCGAATTAACCAAAGGTCATAAAGTCATTGTCGGACGGAAAACTTACGAATCTATAATCAAACAATTAGGCCATTTTTTGATTGAACGCCAAGCCATAATTCTCACTCGTCAGGAAAATTTTCCTGCCTTAGATCAAGATGAAACAGCCAAATCATGGGAAGATGCTTTAGAAAAGACGCGTGGCGAAAAAGAAGTGTTTGTTATTGGCGGAGCCGAAATTTACGCCTTAGCCATTCCAGAAGCAAAACGAATGTATATTACTAAAATCCATGTTCAATGCGACGGCAATACGATTTTCCCTCGATCTCTATTTAATATCTCAGAATGGCAGGAAACTTTTTCCGAACCGCATACTCGCGATCAAAACAATGAATATGACTACACCTTCGCTATTTTCGAAAGAAAAGAATGGAAGGTTAACACAGAAAGAGAGACAGAAAGTTTCGTCAACTTAGATAATGCACGGCTTGATGAACAAAGAGAAATAATGAAAACGATCCAAAAAGAAAGATTTTGCCCTTTCTGCCCTAAATATTATTCTAAATCCGAACTTGAACCTATTATTAAACAAGGCAAATACTGGCATATTAGAAAAAACAGATGGCCTTACGAAAACACTCAAACGCATTTTGTTATTATCCACAATAAACACGTGGAAAAACTTTCCGAAATTAATCCACAAGCTGCTCAAGAGCTTTTCAAACTGGCACAATGGGTTGAAAAAGAATATAAGATCTCGGGCGGAGGATTATGTCTTCGTTTTGGAGATATAAACATAAATGGAGGAACAGTTCTTCATCTTCACGCACATATAATCACTGCGGATATAACCAATCGAGATGACCCAAAATATCAACCAGTACGTTTTCGAGTTGGTTGATAAAAAAAACCCCACCATCTAGTAAACTAGAAGGTGGGGTTATTTATTTTACAAGAATAATTTCCACTCCTTGACTGTGAAGAATTCGCTCACCATCTAACATAGCATAACCCGAATTAAAATAACATCTTTTAATACCAGAATAAGCAACATTCTTAGCACATATTGGACAAGGAAACGTTGTTATATAAAGATCTGTGCCTTCAAGAGCTATTCCTTTACGTGCTGCCTCGCTGATAAGCCGCGCTTCAGCATGCATGTCAGTAGTAAGTTCAATGTGCAGTCCTTTCTTAAAAAAACTACGTGCGTCGCCCTCCATATACGATATTCGCGGCGAAGGTACTTGGCGATTATATCCTGCCAATAGAATCTCTTTGTTATTGGCAATAACTGCACCTACTTGCCGCCACCAATTAGAAGCTTTTTTAGCCTCTTCGGCAGCATAAGACAGCATCTCAGCAACAAACCCTTCAAATGGAATTATTCGATCATAATCTATTTCTTTTTGAGCAATAGATTTGCTTTTGTCCCAACGAAGAAAAACTGAATCAAATTCAATAACACAATTACTAAGATATTTTTCAGCCAATTCGTGACATTCGTCCTCGTCTGGCATAATAACTACCAAATTCTCCGACTGAATAACATTTAAAGTTTCGTAATCAGAAATATAAACTTCTGAAAAAAGATGCCAACTCTGGATAGCGCATTTGACCTGTTCAGGCGATAAAGCTCGAATATCTTTTCTTGACAGATGATCAAACTCTTGAATCAGTTCTTGACCAAAAAGATAAATAATTTGAGCTTCAAAAGCATACTTCTCAAAGAACTGTCTATAACCTCGATGAAGTACCGGAATATAAGCAAGAATAATTTTTTTCATTTTATCCCCCTAGTCAAATCATCAAGAAACTTGTAGACTTCCTCAATTACTGTCTTTAATCGTTTTTTTATTTCATCAGTCGGTTTAATTAAGATACTCCTGACTTTAGCTGTTGTTGAAGTAGTTGCTTGTGATTCAAGAAGTATAATCTCCCCGCAAAACTCACGAAGACTATTTAAATCCTTTTCTTTATACTCTCTTTTAGTAGCAATTAAAACATTTGGTCGTAAGGTCTTGACAAGATGCCATTTGGGATCTTCGGCTTGCTTCAAAAAAACTATGTCTACGTGCCGATTGTGACAAAGAACCTCCATTCTTTCTTCTTCATTGACAATTGGCCGATGAGGACCTTTTTTTTTCTTCACCTTATTGTCACTATCAACGCCAACGATCAATAAATCTCCGTGCTGTTTTGCCATTTCAAGATACCGACTATGGCCAATATGAAATAAATCAAAAGTCCCAGAGGTTAAAACGATCTTTAAACCTAATTGTTTACAAGAAGCAATCTTTTCTGCCAGTTGATTATAATCCAGAAAAATTCTTCTTTTAATATTTGAACCGGGTCCAAAGATATCATGTATTATTCTAGCCATTTTCTTTACCCCCTTTTAATTTTTAATGAACATAAAAGGACAGATTAATTTCTGTCCCTCCTACTTTTTAATCACTGAACCGTCTTTGCCTAAAGCGCCAACCTGACATTCTCCTGCTGTTTTTCTTAAAAGCCATTCGTGAAAACGCCTTAGCCAACCTTTCTTCTTCCTCGTCTTTTTCATTTTACCCTCCTTTTATTTTATTTCAATACCCATTGAACGCGCTGTTCCTTTAATAATCTTTTCTGCTTGTTCTGAATTATAGGCATTCAAATCAGTCATTTTTTTCTCAGCAATCTGGTGAATTTGCTCTTTTGTTACCTTGCCTACCTTATTTTTTAATGGATCACCTGAACCTTTTTCTAATCCAGCTGCTTTTTTCAGCAAATCAGAAGCTGGCGGCGTTTTTAGTTTAAAATCAAAACTCCGGTCTTCATAAACTGTAATTTCCACTGGTATAATATCTCCTGTTTTGTCTTTAGTCGCTTCATTAAATTTAGTACAAAAATCCTGAATATTTAAGCCATGCTGACCCAAAGCAGGTCCAATTGGCGGAGCAGGATTAGCCTGCCCAGCTAATATTTGTAATTTAATAATTATTTTAATTGGCTTCATATTTTCTTTACCTGTAAAAAGTCTAATTCCACTGGAGTTTCCCGGCCAAACATTGAAACAAGGACTTTAATTTTCCCGCGTTTTTCGTCAATTTCAGAAATTTTACCATCGCAATCCTTAAATGGTCCATCAATAACCTTAACAGCATCACCAAGGATCACGTCAATCTTGTACTTGGGCTCTTCTACGCCCATTCGTTTCTGCAAAGATTTAATCTCTGCATCTGAAATAGGCGTTGGAATTGTACCAGCTCCAATAAAGCCAGTCACTCTAGGAGTATTTCTAACAACATACCAGGAATCATCAGTAACAATCATTTCTACTAGAACATATCCAGGATAGATTTTTTCTTCAACAACATAGCGCTTACCTGATTTAATCTTTATTTTCTTTTCTGTTGGAATTAAAACACTAAATATTTTATTTTCCATGCCCATTGATTCAATCCTCTGTTTCAAATTTCTAGCCACAGCTTCTTCGTAATTAGAGTATGTATGGAGAACATACCAATTCTTTCCTTGTTGTATTTGTTTAGGCATAGTTTATATAACAAAGTTATTCAATAACCAGCTGAATAGAAAATCAAGTCCGCCTAAAAAAGCAGCAACTCCAAGAGAAAAACCAATTACAACCAAAGTATGCTTAATTGTTTCTTGGCGCGTCATCCAAGTTACCCGTTTTAATTCAATACGGACTTCTTTTAAAAAAGTTATTCCTTTTTGCGGCAATTGACTTATTTTCATTTATTTAAAAAACCCCTAAGGGCATTTATTACACCCTATACTATATCTTAATCAAATTTATGTCAACTTTTAGATATCCAAATTTCTTACTTTCTTAGCATGAGTTTGAATGAATCTTTTTCGAGGCTCTACTTCATCTCCCATTAAAATATCAAAAAGCTTATCAGCTTCTTTAGCATCTTCAATATTTATTTGTTTCATTAATCGATTTTCAGGATCCATTGTTGTTTCCCAAAGCTCTAATGGATTCATCTCTCCAAGCCCCTTATAGCGCTGTATATCTACTCCTTCTTTGCCCAATGATTTAAGAATTCTCTCTTTATCCATATCTGTATAGCCATATTCTATATGTTTGCCTTTTTTCATTTTGTAAAGCGGTGGCTGAGCAATATACAGGAAGCCAGAGTCAATAATCGGCCTGAAATATCTAAAGAAAAGAGTTAAAAGAAGAGTTGCAATATGATTTCCGTCAGAATCAGCATCGCAAGCAATAATTATTCTATGGTAACGAATTTTGCTCAAATCAAATTCTTCAGCAATAGCAGTTCCTAAAGCAATAATAATCGCTTTAATTTCTTTAGAAGTTAAGGCTCTGTCTAGTCTCACCTTTTCCACATTAAGAATCTTTCCTCGCAAAGGTAGAATGGCTTGAAACCTTCTATTGCGTCCCTGTTTGCTTGAGCCGGCCGCAGAATCTCCTTCAACAATAAACAATTCTGAATCAGCTGGATCGCGGCTTGAACAATCAGCCAACTTTCCTGGCAAGGCCAATCCTTCTAAAACACCTTTACGGATTACTGTTTCCCTGGCTGCCTTAGCTGCTTGACGAGCTTTAGCCGCTAAAATGGTTTTTTCCATAATTGCCTTGGCATCTTGAGGATTCTTTTCCAAAAATTCCTCTAACCCATCAGTCATAACTGATTCAACAGAAGTTCTTGCTTCTGGATTGCCTAATCGCGCTTTTGTCTGCCCTTCAAATTGCGGATCTTTTAATTTAACGCTGATTATCGCAGTAATTCCTTCTCTAACATCATCTCCGCTTAATTTATTATTATCCCCATTTTTTCCATTCTTGAGAAATCCATTTTTTTGAGCATAATTATTAAGAGTTCTTGTCAGAGCAGTCCGAAAACCGGTTAGATGCATGCCTCCTTCGCCAGTATAAATATTATTAGCAAAACATTCTTCATATCCCTGAATATCATTAGTGTATTGGAAAGCCACTTCAACAAGCATATCCTGATGCTCTTTGGAAACATAGAAGATATTATCATGTTTGGTTTCCTGGTCGCGGTTAAGATATTTAATATATGATACAATGCCGCCCTCAAAGTAAAAAGAATAAATTTTATGCGCTTTTTTACGCTCATCTTTAATATTTATCTTAACTCCTTTGGTTAAATAAGCCTGCTGGCGTAAATGATTTAAAATTTTATGCCATTTAAAATTAATATCTTTGAATACTTCTGGGTCTGGCTCAAAAATAATTGTTGTTCCTGTTTGATTACATTTGCCGCTTTTTTTCATGCTGGTTTTGGCTTTGCCCCGTGAATATTCCTGGACATAATGATTTTTATTACGGCAAACTTCAGCTATAAGCTGTTTTGAAAGAGCATTAACCACTGACACGCCAACTCCATGCAATCCTCCGGCAATCTTATACGACTGTCCTCCGAATTTTCCTCCAGCATGAAGAGTGCACATAACGGTTTCTAAAGCGGACTTTTTTGTTTGAGGATGCTTATCTATTGGAATTCCTCGGCCATTATCTACTACCTTAACCTGATGATCAGGAAGAAGAGTAACATTTATTGTATCGCAATAACCAGCATTTGCTTCGTCAAGCGAATTATCACACACTTCCCAAATAAGATGGTGAAGTCCGTCAACGCCTGTTGAGCCAATATACATTCCTGGCCGACGACGAACCGGTTCTAACCCTTCCAGAACATATATATCCTTAGCTTCGTAAGTAGTATTTTGATTGTTCTTTTTTGACATAAATTATTGCTTTCTTACTTCCCATTCTCTATTTTCTTCTAATGCCTTCATAATCTTTTCTTGAATTTTATTAACTTCTTTATCAGTTAAAGTATGGTCATTGGATTGATAAATAATATGGAAAGCTAAGCTCTTTTTGTCTTGAGAAATTCCTTCTCCTTCATACATATCAAATAAATCAACATCGCAAACTAGCGATCCTCCAACATTATTAATTAAATTAAGCACCTCTACCACTTTAGTCCCCTTATCAACTAAAAGAGAAATGTCTCTGACAACAGCCGGATATTTAGAAGGAGACAGATAAATTCTTTCTTCTGTAGCTAATTTAACTATTTTTTCAAAATCCAGCTCAAAAATATTATCATTTAACCAGCCCAATGAATCATTGCCAATTTTTACTTCTGCCCTAATATTTTTTCCAGACGCCTCATTATACCAAACATCAGTAATTCGAAGTTTATTAAATAATGTCTCAATAATTCCTTTAAGACGATGGAAATCAGCTGGGAACAAGGCCACTCCTAATTTCTTTTTCTCAATAATCCTGTTTTTATCCTTTAAAAAAACCTTGCCAATTTCAAATAATCTTATATCTTTAAAATACTTTTTATTGCTTTCTATATTATTAAGTAAATTAACTCTTAAATTGGACCTTAAATATTTTTGTTCCTGGCTGATTGGATTAAGTAATTCTATTTCCTCTTTATTGCTAACAAAAGAATAATTATATACTTCGCTAAAGCCAAGATTATTTAAAATTTCTTTTATACTTTTTTGGTAAATTAAATCTTCATTTTTTTTCGAGGGGATTAAAACAGCTGATGGTAATTGAGAAGGAATTTTCTCAAATCCGTAAATACGGCCAATTTCCTCAATTAAATCTTCAGGAATATTCACATCCAATCGTTGAGTAGGAATAATTACTTGCAGTTTAGTCCCTATGGCTTGAAGTTTGAATCCTAATCTTTTTAGGATATCTGATGCTTCTTTAATTGGAATATTAATGCCTAACAATTTTTTAACATATTCTATATCCAAATTAATTTTCTTTGGCTTGATTTTATCCGGGTATAAATCAATTGTTTCCTTAAAAGTATTGCCCCCAGCTATATCCTGAATCAGGCAAGCAGCCATATCAATAGCTTCTTGAGTCAAATTAGGATCTATTTGATGTTCAAAACGCCATGAAGCATCTGTTTCCAATTTTAATTGTCTAGAACCCTGTCTAATAATGCCTGGAGAGAAATTAGCCGCTTCTAAAATTATTCTTTTAGTCTGTTTGTCAATGCCTGGGCCTTGACCTCCTTTAATGCCAGCAATACAAATTGGATTTTTTTCATCAGCAATGACTAAAATATTTTCATCTAAATCATACTTGTCATTATCCAAAGTAATAATTTTTTCTCCTTTTTTGGCGCAACGGACAATTATTTTCTTAATATCTGACGAGTTTTCTAATTTGTCTGCATCAAAAGCATGCAATGGCTGGCCAGTTTCCAACATAACATAATTGGCAATATCAACTACATTACTTATTGGCCGCAAACCGCAAACCCTTAGGCGGTCCTGGATCCATTGAGGCGAATCGCCTATTTTAACATTATCTATAGCACGGGCTGTATAACGCGGGCAAAGGGCCTTATCTACAACCTCTATATTAACAAAATCTTTAATTGAATGGGCGCTAAATTTAATTTTCTTTCCATAATCAATGCTCTTAAGCGGATATTTTAAAATAGCGGCTATTTCTTGGCTAATGCCACAATAACTCAAGCAATCATGTGCCCTATTAGGCAAAACATCTACATCTAAAAGATAATCCTGCTCATATTTATTAACTAATTCTGTTTCAAAAGAATGCATAGTTAATAAATCAGCCAATTTAGCTGGTTCAGGCAATTTCTTTTTAATTAAATCTTGAAGCCAATTATATGATATTTTCATGTCTTTACAATGTTAATATTATTAAGATAAAGTATAAATTATTAAATTTAAAAAAATAGAATACTGCATATGATGAGATATATAGGTAACACCTTCAATATCAAGCAATATGACAAAAATGGTTGATAAAGAGGGTTTTACATATTATGATAGA
>CAZYQY010000007.1:0-28968 GCA_964649795.1 uncultured Candidatus Saccharibacteria bacterium | reverse complement strand
AGCCATAGATAATAGGTGCTAAAAGGTAAATCCTATTGAGGTAAAATTTTTGTCTATGGCTGGTCCATAGATTTTTTTGTTAAATATGATTAATAAAGAACAAAAAAAAGAAATAGTTAAAAATTTAGTTGATAAGTTTTCTCGTCAAAAGACAATTGTCTTTTTTGATTATACTGGTTTAAAAGTTAATCAGTTTCAAAAACTAAGAGCTCAATTAAATGAACAGGACATAGATTGCCAGGTAAGCAAAAAAAGCTTAATTGACTTAGCTTTAGAAAAATCCGGTTTTAAGGATATGGCAATTAAAGATTTATCTGGGCAGATTGCTTTAGTTATAGGATATAATGATGAAATTTTGCCAGCCAAGATTTTATATGATTTTTCAAAAGAGAATGAAGATTTAAAAATTATGACTGGTTTAGTACAGAAAGAATATTTGGAAAAAGAATCTATAATCAATTTAGCTAAACTCCCGTCAAAACAGGAATTATTAGCTAATTTGGTTGGTAATATTTCAGCGCCGATATCAGGATTAGTAAATATTTTTAAGGGAAATTTAGAAAAATTAGTTTTTATATTAAAAAACATAAAACTAGAAGCATAGGGCTTGAAAAAAATATTCTAAAGATATAGAATAAAATAAATTTCAAGTTCTAAGTTTCGAGTTTCAAAAAATATATGACAGAAGAAAAATTAACCAAAAGCGACTCCGAACCTAGCAAAAAAGTTCCAGCTAAATTTAAGGACTTAGTAAAACAAATTGAAGATTTGACTGTTTTGGAATTAGCTGAATTAGTCAAAGTTCTGGAAGACAAATTTGGCGTTAGTCCTTTATCTATTGCAGCTTCTCCAGCAGCTGGCAATGCAGTATCAGACGATTCAAAAGGAGCAGCTGAAGAAAAAAGCGCTTTTGATATAGAATTGAAATCAGCTGGTGAACAGAAAATATCAGTAATCAAGGTTGTAAAAGAAATAACAGGACAAGGCCTTAAAGAAGCCAAGGATTTAGTTGATGGAGCGCCAAAAATAATTAAACAAGGCGTTAAGAAAGAAGAAGCTGAGGAACTTAAGAAAAAACTGGAAGAAGCTGGAGCAACAGTTGAGCTTAAATAAACTAATCATTATTATGCCAAAGGAAATATTAGAACAACTTTTTGACTCTCCGGTGAAAGTTAGATTGCTCAAGCTATTTTTACGTAATTCAGATAAGTCATTTAGGTTGAAAGATATATCTATTCGGACTAAAAGCGATATCCGTTCCTGTCGCCAGCAAGTTAAAAGATTAGAAAATATTAATTTAATTGACAGTAAGTCAAAAGACAATATTAAGGTTTATTTTGTTAATTCTGATTTTGATTTTTACAATGAGCTAAGAACCCTGGTTCTTAAATCCAGCCCGACTTCTAAAGATAAACTGTTAAAACGTTTAAAATTGTTAGGAAGAGTTAAATTAGCTGTTTTATCCGGCGTTTTTATCAATTCTGATAATTCAAGAGTAGATCTTTTAGTAGTTGGAGATGGGATTCAGAATAAAAAATTATCTAGTTTTTTAAAGGACTTAGAAGCAGAAGTTGGCAAAGAGATTGATTATGTTGTTTTCTCAACAAAAGATTTTACTTACCGTTATGATATGTTTGACAGATTTTTGCGGGATATTTTAGAAAAGCCCCATGAGAAAATAATAAATAAATTAAAGCTATAATAATAACCCCTCACATGTTAGTCGGTGCAGTTATTGGTGTTCAATCTCCTAATGTTTGGACTGCTTTTTGTTTTGGACTTATTAGTCATTATCTACTTGATTTTTTGCCACATTGGGATTATTTAAACAGTCTTAAAGTAAATAATAAATTAAAAATGTTCGCAAAAATAAGCTTGGATTTTATAATAGGGATTATTATAGTTTTTATTTTGATATGGGATTATCCTCAAAAATTAATAATTATGTCTGCTTTAATCGGCTCTTTATTGCCTGATGTTTTAGAATTCTTTTACGCTAATTTTAAAATGAAATGGTTTAAGCCCTTTCATGATTTTCATTATAAGGTTCATTATTACAAAGGCCTTTGTTTTAGCAAAGGCATCTTAATGACCTTATTTGTTTCTTTTGGGGCTATTTTTCTGCTTGTTTTCTCTAAATGGGGATAATTTGTGGATGAAATAAGAGCGTAATAATAACAAATGGCTTTTTAAAGCCATTTTTTATTTTAAAAAGCTAAGTAATTTTGTGTTTGACAGTGTTGTCTTGGTAACATATAATGGGGATTGAGTAGATACATGTGGATAAAAGTGGGGATAAGTGAGTAAAATTGTGGATAACTATGTTTATAGGAGAATATAGGTATACAATTGATGTAAAAAAAAGATTAGCTATTCCAGCTAAATTAAGAAAAGAATTAGGCAAAGGCGCTGTTTTAACAAGGGGCCTAGATAATTGCTTGGCTCTTTATTCGCTTAGAGAATGGGAAGGAATGGCTAAAAAACTTAGCCAGCTGCCAACTGGACAGATTGATGCAAGGGGATTTAACAGAATTATTTTAGCTGGAGCAGTAGATGTAATTTTTGACAGATTGGGCAGAATTCTTGTACCTGATTATTTAAAGGAATATGCCGGGTTAAAAAAGAGCGTTGTTATTGCAGGCGTTTATAACAGATTAGAAATATGGGACGAAGCAAAATGGAAAATATATAAACAAAAAGTAGAAAAAGAAGTAGGCAACATAGCCCAAAGATTAGGAGAGTTAGGAGTTTAAAATGGATCATGTCCCTGTTCTCTTAAAAGAAGTTTTAAAATATTTAAATCCTAAACCTGGACAGAATTTCATTGATTGCACATTTGGTTTTGGCGGGCATGGTTTAGCTCTTTTAGAAAAAATTAAACCAACAGGCAAAATTTTAGGAATTGAATTAGATGAAGAAGTTTTGAATAAATTAAAACAGGATAAAGAACGTTTTCTTGTCTGCCATGGAAATTTTACTGATTTAGAAAAAATTGTTAAAGAAAATAATTTTTATTATATTAACGGAATTTTATTCGATTTAGGAATATCCAGCTGGCAAATAGAAAAAAGCAAAAGAGGGTTTTCCTTTCAGAGAGATGAACCGCTAGATATGCGGCTTGATGTAAGAAATAATGATTTATCAGCTGAAGAAATTATTAATCTTTGGAAAGAAAATGAATTAAAAAAAATATTTCAAGAATATGGAGAAGAAAGATTTTCAGGCAGGATTGCCAGAGTAATTTGTCTAATCAGGCAAAACAAAAGAATTAAAACAACTAATCAATTAGTAGAAATCATTAGACAAGCAATTCCTGGAAAATATCAATACAAAAGAATACATTTTGCCACCCGCGTATTTCAAGCCCTACGTATAGCAGTTAATGACGAATTGAATAACCTTGACCAAGCCCTTGCCCAAGCTTTAAAAATATTAGAAATAAATGGCAGATTAGCAGTTATTTCTTTTCATTCTTTAGAAGACAGAATTGTTAAAAACTTTTTTCGAGAACAAGCCAAAGAGAATAATTTAAAAATTTTAACTAAAAAACCAATTAGTCCGACTGATCAAGAGATAAGTGAAAATCCCAGGAGCCGCAGCGCTAAGCTACGCGTTGCCATTAAAATATGACTGCTTATATCAAATCTAAAGAATTTTATAAAACTAACCATAATCGTGGATTGGCTATTTTAATTATTTCAATAATCCTTTCCATTTTTTGTTCATTTTTCCTTTATGCTTTTCAAAGCAGTAAAATAGTTTCTTGCAGTTATGAAATTCGAGATAAAAAAGAAAAACTTGACAGTCTTGAGATAGAAAATCAAAATTTGGCAGTGGAAATTACTCAATGGCGTTCCATGGCTAATTTAGAGGAAATGGTTAAATCATTAGATATGGTTGAAGCAGAACAAGCAGTATATTTTAGAATGGAAAAAGCAGTAGCTAAGAAGTAATTTTTATGGGACGTTTTAGCCAGTGGCGCATATATGTATTAATATTTTTTGTTTTTTTATTAGGAAGCGTGGTTTTAACTCGTTTATTTCTTCTCCAAATTTTGAGATACGATGATTATAGCGCTTTAGCGCAGGATCAGCATCAGTTTTTGCAAACGCTTTTTCCTCAAAGAGGAGAAGTTTTTATGCAGGACTTATCCAGCAATCAACGAAGCCAAGAAAAATATTATGTTCCTTTGGCTGTTAATAAAGAATTCAAACGAATTTATCTTATCCCTAGAGATATTTCCAGCGAAGAAAAGGACATCCTGGCTGATGAATTGTCCTGCATTCTTGATTTAGAAAAAGAAAACATTTTAAATAGGATTAATAAATTAGACGATCCTTATGAACCTTTAAAACATAAAGTAAGCCAGGAAATTGCTCAAGAAGTAGAGAATTTAAATACTAAAGGAGTAAAATCTTCTTCTGAAACATGGAGGAATTATCCAAATAATTCATTGGCTTGCCATATAACTGGTTTTGTTGGCATGGTTAGCGAAAAAAAAATAGGCCAGTATGGCATAGAGGGATATTATGAAAATGAATTAAAAGGAGAACAAGGAATTTTTAAAGGGCAAAGAGATACTATTGGTTACAGTATACCTTCGCTAAAGCAGAAATTAGAGCCAGCTCAAGACGGAGCTAGTATTATTCTAACCATTGATCAGAATATTCAATTCAAAGCTGAAAGAGAATTAAAACAAATAATTGAAAAATGGGATGCAGAAAGCGGAACAATTATTATTATGGAACCGCAAACAGGCGCTATTCGAGCTATGGCTAATTGGCCTGTTTTTGACCCGAATGAATATGGAAAAGTGGAAAATATAGATATTTTTCTAAATTCTTCAATCCAAAAAGTTTATGAACCAGGTTCTGTTTTTAAGCCCATTACTATGGCAGCTGGATTGGACAGCGGATACATTTCTCCAGGAACAATTTATCAAGACAAAGGCCAAGTAAGGATAAAAGGAAGCATTATTAGCAATGTTGACGGCAAAGCGTATAATGAACAGACAATGACCCAAGTTTTGGAAAAGTCCCTTAATACTGGAGCTGTTTTTATTCAGCAAAAAATAGGAGTAGATGTTTTCCAGGACTATGTGCAGAGATTTGATTTTGATCGTCCAACAGGCATTGATCTAATTGGCGAAATTGGCGGGAATATTTCCAATCTGTATACTGGGCGCGAAATCAATTTAGCTAATATTTCTTTTGGCCAAGGAATTACTGTTACTCCTTTGGGATTGATTACAGCTTTAGGTGCAATTGCTAACAAAGGCAAATTAATGCGTCCTTTTATTGTTGAAAAAGTAATTAATCAAAATGCTCAGGAAACAATTACTGAGCCTAAAACTGTTAGACAAGTTATCTCTCCAATATCAGCTGAGAATTTAACGAAAATGCTTGTTAGCGTAGTTGATAATGGTTATGGCAAACCAGCCAGAATTGATGGATATAGCATAGCCGGAAAAACAGGCACAGCTCAAGTTCCTGATTTTGAAATAGGTGGATATTCTGACGAAACAATCCATACTTTTGTGGGCTTTGCTCCGGCCTTTGATCCTCAATTTATTATTCTAATCAAATTAGACAAACCGCAAGGAATTCGTTTTGCTTCTGATTCAGTTAGTCCGGTTTTTAAAAAAATAGCCGAATATCTATTTAATTATTTAGAAATACCGCCGCAGTAATATAAATTAAAATGAGAAATATTCTACAATACATTCTTAAGATTTTAGCTAAAATTATTCTTTGGAGATATAATCCAGAAGTTGTTGCAGTAACTGGCAGTGTTGGCAAAACATGCACTAAAGAAGCAATTTATCATATTCTTAAAAAGCAATTTCGAGTACGCAGAAATATAAAGAACTATAATAATGAAATAGGGGTTCCTTTAACTATTTTAGGACAGGATATTGCACCAGAAACAAAGATAATCTTCTTATTCTCCTGGTTAATAATTTTTATTAAAGCGTGTTTAACTATTATTTGGCAGAAAGATTATCCGGAAATTTTGATTTTAGAAATGGGCATTAGCCATCCTGGTGACATGAAATATTTAATGGATTTTATCCCAGTAAAAGTAGGAGTAATTACAGCTATTGGCGAATTTCCAACACATTTAGAATTTTTCCCAGAAAAAGATAAATTAATCAAAGAAAAAGCTCTTTTAGTAAAATCTTTATCTAAACACGGAACAGCTATTTTAAATTATGATGATTTATCAGTGAGAATGATCGGCCATGATTTAAAAGAAGAAACAAAAATAATTCAATATGGCTTTAGCAATATAGCGGATTTGAAAATAACAAATTATAATTTATCAATTAATAATTTAAGCGAAAACGATTATGGAATTAGTTTTAAATTGGAATATAACGGAAGCGTAATTCCAGTTAGATTAAATAAAGTTTTGGGCAAACAACATGCTCTTGCTGCTGGAGCAGCGGCTAGCGTTGGTTTATCCCTTGGATTGAATTTAGTTGAAATTTCTAATTCATTAATAGATTATTGCTCTTTACCAGGTAGAACCAGAATGCTTAGAGGTATTAAAGATACTTGGATTATTGATGATACATATAATGCTTCGCCTTTAGCAACAATAAATAGTTTAGAAATTTTAGATAAATTAATAAACAATGAATCTGATAAAAGAAAAATAGCTGTCTTGGGCGATATGTTAGAATTAGGGATAAATACAGAAATTGGACATAAACAAGTCGGTCAAAAAACGGCTGAAATAGTTAATTTACTTTTTACAGTAGGTGAAAAAGCGCGTTTTATTTCTAATGAAGCATTAAAGCAGGGATTAGATAAAGAGAAAATTTTTGAATTTTCTCAACCGGAAAAAGCAGGTTTGATTCTTCAGGAAAAATTAAAAAAAGGAGATGTTGTTTTAGTTAAAGGATCAAGGTATATGCACATGGAAAAAATAGTTAAAGAAATTATGCTTTATCCAGAAAAAGCCCATAAATTACTGGTTTATTGAAAAAGTTGATTTTTGTCAAGTTTTTTGATAAAATGTAAATATAAAAGTATTGATTGGCCCTATCGTCTAGCGGTTAGGACGCCAGGTTCTCATCCTGGTAACTCGGGTTCGACTCCCGGTAGGGCTACATGAAAGGAGGTGATAAAGATGGCCGAAGAAAAATTAATTGGTAAAATAACTCATTACTTCACCAATATAGGAGTGGGGGTTATTGAAGTTACAGAAGGCGAATTAAAAGTTGGCGACAAAATTCACATAAAAGGTGCAACAAGCGATTTTGAACAAACAGTTGATTCAATGCAAATAGAGCATGAAAACGTTGAAGTTGCCAAAAAAGGCGATGCCATTGGTTTAAAAGTAGAACAGCAAGTAAGAGAAGGCGATGAAGTTTATAAAGCAGCAGAATAATTAAAAATAAAAAATGAAAATAAAAAATACGAGAATTAGGGCCCTGGTACTTTTTTCAGGCGGCTTGGATTCTATTTTAGTAGTTAAAATTTTACAGAAGCAGAATATAGATGTAGCTGGCATAAGTTTTGTCAGTTATTTTTTTAAAGAAAATTTTGCTAAAAAAGCAGCTAAAAATTTAAATATTAAATTTAAAATAGTTGATTTTTCTGATGAACATCTGGCCATGGTTAAAAATCCTCGTTATGGGTATGGCAAAGCAATTAATCCCTGTATTGATTGCCATATTTTAATGCTTAAAAAAGCTAAAGGAATAATGAAAAAAGGGAAATTTGATTTTGTGGCTACAGGAGAAGTTTTAGGCCAGCGTCCAATGTCGCAAAATAAGCAGGCATTGGAATTGATTAAAAAAGAATCAGGACTTAAAGATTATTTATTGCGTCCATTGTCAGCTAAATTGCTTGAGCCAACTATCATGGAAAAACAAGGATTGATTGATAAAAATAAATTATTGGATATTTCTGGCCGAAGTAGAAAGAAACAAATAGCTTTGTCTAAAAAATGGGGGATTAAAAAATATCCTAGTCCAGCAGGCGGATGCTGTTTAACTGACTTGCAATTTGCCAAGCGGTTTAGAGAAATGTTAAAATATTGGCCTGGTTGTGAAGGCAATGATATTAAATTATTAAAATTAGGCCGTCATTTCTGGCAGAAAAAAAATTTGATTATCGTAGGCCGAGATGAAGAGGATAATAAAGAAATTAAAAAAGCATCTATTAAAGGCGATATTCTAATAGAGCCAAAAGCATTTTCTGGGCCGACTATTATAATTAGAAGTAAAATAAAAATATTAAAGCAAAATTTAGTTAAAGCAAAAGAATTAATGTTTAGATATTCATAATATTATGCCGTATTTTTCTTACACTCAAATTCAAATTGGATCAATTACTCTTTATCCATGGGGATTCTTTTTGGGCTTGGCTTTTTTAATTGGTTCTTGGTTAGTTTTTAAAGAAGCAGCCAAAAAAGGAATTAATCAGAGGAAAGTTTTTTGGCTGATTATTTTTATTTTTTTAGGAGCTATTTTAGGTTCGCGCTTGGCCTATATTTTCCAATTTCCTAAATATTATTTTTCTCATTTAGAAGAAATCTTTCATATTTGGGCAGGCGGATTAATGTTATACGGCGGATTATTTGCGAGTTTAATTGCTGGATGGATTTATATTAAAAAAAATAAACTGAATTTTTGGTTAATAGCTGATGTTTTAACTCCGTCTATTGCATTGGGAATTTTTATTGGCAGAATTGGATGTTCCTTGATTAATGACCATCAAGGAGCTGTAACTAATTTACCCTGGGGAATTCTATGGCCAGATGGCATTATTCGCCATCCAGTAGCTGAATATTTAGCATTGAATGCTTTAATTATGTTTTTGGTTTTATGGTTCTTGCGGACTAAACTTAAAAAACCAGGCAGTTTATTTATTATTTTTTTATTCTGGCATTGCCTAGCCCGTTTTTTTCTGGACTTTACCCGAGCTACAGATACTTTCCTGGCTGATCCTCATTATCTGGGTTTTTCTGCTAGCCAATGGATTTCAACAATAGCATTATGTGCTATAATAATTTTATGCAAAAGGCATGGCATAGTTTTTCCATTAAAAAAACATTTCAGGAAGTAGGTTCAAGCTCCAAAGGACTAAGCAAGGAAAAGGCAGAAAAAAGATTAAAAAAATTTGGCCTGAATAAACTTTCAGAAGATAAACCTTTTTCAAAAATAAGGGTATTTTTAGAGCAGATTAGAAGTCCTTTAATTTATATTTTATTTCTTGCTGGAATCATTACTTTAGTTCTATCTGAATATACTGATACAATTGTTATTTTCGGAGCAGTTCTTTTGAATACAATCGTTGGTTATTTACAAGAGAGTAAAGCTAATCAGGCCTTAACAAAATTAAAGAAAATCCTGCGAGTAAAAGCAATTGTTTTGCGAAACATACAAGAAGAAGAAATAACTCAAGAAAATCTTGTTCCGGGCGATATTATTTTTTTAAAAGCTGGCAATAAGGTGCCTGCTGACGCGCGAGTGATTGAGGATCATAACTTAAGAATCAATGAATCAGCTTTAACAGGTGAATGGCTGCCAGCTGAAAAAAACACTAAAACTTTGTCCAAGGATATCTCTTTGGCTGATAGGGACAACATGGCATATATGGGAACGATTGTTGAAAGCGGTTGGGGCAAAGCAGTTGTTGTTAATACTGGAATGTCTGCTGAAATTGGCCAGGTAGCTCAGATGATTAAACAAACCAAAGAAAAGAAAACTCCTTATCAAAAAAAATTGTCGCGTTTTAGCAGGATTGTTGGTTTGGTTATTGTGGCTGTATGTTTGGCTATTTTTATTGAAGGAATGCTTGCTGGAGGCAGTTTTGTTGAAATGTTTACTACTTCTATTGCTGTTGCTGTTGCAGCAATTCCAGAAGGCCTGCCAGTAGCAATGACTGTTATTCTGGCTTTAGGTATGCAGAGAATTTTAAAAAGAAAAGGATTAGTTAGAAGATTGGCTTCAGCTGAAACATTAGGCAGCACATCAATAATTTTAACTGACAAAACAGGGACTCTAACTGAAGCAAAAATGAAAGTATCTGGAATTTTTACTGGGAAGGATTTGAATTCTTCATCTAATGCCTTAGCTTTGAAAATTGCAATGCTTTGCAATGAATCGTTCATTGAAAATTTAGACGAGCCAATGGCCCAATGGATTATTCGCGGCAGGGCAACAGAAAAAGCTTTATTAATGGCAAGCGTTCAAGCTGGTTTAAACAAAGAAAGATTAGAAAAAGAACAGCCGATAATTGACCAATTTCTTTTTGACCCTACCTATAAATATTCTGCTAGTTTGCATAAATTTAATTTAGAAAATAATATTTTATACACAGTTGGTTCTCCAGAAAAACTTTTAACTATGTCTAGTTATTTAGACAACAAAGGAACAAAGGAAAAGTTATTAATAACTGATTTTAAGAGAGTAAAAGAAAAAATTAATAAATTAACTAAACAAGGACTAAGAGTAGTGGCAGTTGCTTATAAAGAAATCCCAGTTAATAAAACAGGGGATTATAAAGAGTTAACAGATTTAATTGAAGAAATGGTTTTTGTCGGACTTTTTGCTTTGCACGATCCAATTAGAAAAGGAATAGAA
The DNA here is from genome assembly GCA_964649795.1 of uncultured Candidatus Saccharibacteria bacterium. Taxonomy (GTDB): domain Bacteria; phylum Patescibacteriota; class Minisyncoccia; order Portnoybacterales; family UBA2143; genus JABMPX01. The sequence continues at coordinate 18,371 of CAZYQY010000007.1, read as the reverse complement.
GAAGTCATAAATCTTTGCAGAAAAGCCGGGATGAAGCCTATTATTGTTACTGGAGACCACAAATTAACTACATGGACAGTAGCTAACAAGCTTGGTTTTAAAGTTAAAGAAAAAGATATTTTAGAAGGCAAGGATTTATCTAAAATGTCTGATAAAGAGTTTGAAAAAATATTTGAGAAAGTTCAGATTTATGCTCGGGTTGAACCAGCTCAGAAATTAAGAATTGTTCAGGCATGGCAGAATAAAGGAGAAATAGTGGCTATGACTGGTGATGGGATCAATGATGCACCAGCCTTAAAGCAAGCTGATATTGGCGTTGCCTTGGGTTCAGGAACCGATATTGCCAAAGAGGTTTCTGATTTAGTTCTTTTAACTGATAATTTTAATATTATTGTGGCAGCTATTGAAGAAGGACGGGCTATTATTGATAATATTAGAAAAATAATAACTTATTTACTTTCAGACAGTTTTACAGAAGTTATTTTAATTAGCGTGAGTTTGCTTTTTGGCTGGCCATTGCCAATTTTAGCTGCCCAGATTTTATGGGTTAATTTAATTGAAGATGGCCCATTAGGTATTTGTTTGGCTTTTGAAAAAAAAGAAAAAGGCATTATGGAGCAAAAGCCGCAAAATTATGGTCTTTTTCTTTTAAATAAAGAAATGAAGACATTGATTTTTATTATAGGCCTAATTACTGATATTTTTTTATTAGGACTTTTCTTTTTTCTTTTAAAATATTCTGAATATGGAATATCTCATATTAGATCAATAATTTTTGCTGGTTTGACTATTGATTCTCTTTTTTATATTTTCTCCTGTAAAAGTTTGCGCAGAAATTTATGGCATATTAATTTTTTCTCTAATAAGTTTCTAATTTTTTCTTGGTTGTTTGGGATAATAATGCTATTGCTTGCTCTTTATGTGCCCTTCTTGCAAACGCTTTTAAAAACTGTGCCATTAAATCCTTTTAATTGGTGTTTGGTTTTAGGATTAGGATTCTTGAATATAGCCTTAATTGAAATTACTAAATGGTTTTTTATTAGAAAAAAATGATATTAATTTATCTTATAATTTTTATTATTTCTTTTTTTATCTTAGTCTATTCAAGCAAATGGCTTGTTGGATCTTTAATTAAAATCGCCAAATTTTTAGGCTGGAAAGAGTTTATAGTTGCTTTTTTCACAATGGCTATGGCTGGAGCAATCCCTAATCTTTCAGTTGGCTTAAGCTCTATTTTCCATAAAGTTCCTGAACTTTCTTTTGCTGAAATTGTTGGCGGCAATATTACTGATTTAACTGTGGCAATAGCGTTGGCAGCTCTTATTTCAAAAAGAGGACTTACTCTAGCCAGTCAAACTGTACAGGGCAGCGCTATTTTTACATTAATAGTAGCTATTTTGCCTTTGCTTTTGATAGCTGATGGCGAGCTTTCTCAAATAGACGGTCTTTTGTTGATTTTGGCTTTTTTTATCTATATATTCTGGCTATTTAATAAAGAAGACCGATTCAGTAAGATTTACAATAGAATAAAAAAACCGTTAGGTTTAAAAACAGCTTTTCAGAATATAGGAATTTTTATAGGAGCAATTATTTTACTTCTTTTAGCTGCTGAAGGAATTGTCCGTTCAGCTACTTTTTTTTCAACAATTTTCAGTTTGCCTTTGGCTTTGATAGGAATTTTAATTGTTGGAGTAGGCAATGCTTTGCCTGAAATTTTCTTTAGTATTCAGGCCGCAAAAAGAGGCAAGGATTGGCTGGTTGTTGGCAATATCATGGGATCAGTAATTATCCCAGTTACTTTAGTTCTTGGAATAGTTGCTTTTTTCTCTCCCATTAAAATTACTGATTTTTCGCCATTTGCTATTGGCCGATTTTTCTTAATTTTTTCAGCTATGTTTTTTTTGCTTTTTATACGAACTAATCGAAAAATTACCAAAAAAGAAGCTATTTTCTTATTGTTCATTTATTTATTTTTTATTTTAGCTGAAATTATGTTAAAATAACTTTTATGGAGTATTTTACTAACGCGCTTTTAATTTTAGTTGTTGCAGGCTTAGGTCTGATATTTTTTATATTATTCAGAAAAAAACCAGATAAGCCGGAAAAAGAATCCATGCTTATGCTCCAGCAGCAAATGAATCAGCTGAGCCAGGTTTTGGATAGTAAGTTAAGCGAATCAGCCAAAAGCATGCAGACCCAATTCAGCCAAAGCGCTAAGATTGTTCGCAATGTAACAGAAAAGTTAACTAAACTTGATAATACTAATAAACAAGTAATGGGTTTTGCCGATCAACTTAAAAATCTTCAGGACATTTTAAAGAACCCTAAACAGCGTGGGGTTTTAGGAGAATATTATTTAGAGACAGTTTTAAAAAATGTTTTACCACCAGGTTCTTATAAAATCCAGTATTCTTTTAAAAACGGAACTATAGTTGATGCAGTTGTATTTTATGATAAACAAATTATTCCAATTGATTCTAAGTTTAGCTTGGAAAATTATAATAGAATTTTAGACAGTAATAGTCCTGAAGAAAAGAAAAAACATGAAGTTGCTTTTATTAATGATTTAAAGTTTAGAATTGATGAAACTTCAAAGTATGTAAAACCAGAAGAAAAAACAATAGATTTTGCATTTATGTTTATTCCTTCAGAAGCTATCTATTATGATCTTTTGATTAATAAAGTAGGAGCAGTTACAGGCGACACTAATAGTTTAATTTCTTACGCAGTCAAGAAAAAAGTGATAATTGTTTCCCCAACTTCATTTTTGGCATATTTGCAAACCGTTTTGCAGGGGTTAAGAAGACAGAAGATTTCTGAACAGGCTTTCGGCGTAATCAAAGAAGTAGAAAAACTCGGGAAACATTTAGGATCATATAGCCAATATATGGAGAAAATAGGGAATCACTTAACAACAACTGTGAGTAGTTATAATAAAGCTAACAAAGAATTCAAGAAAATTGATAAAGATGTGATTAAAATTACCGATGGCAAACCGCAAATAGAAATTAAAGAAATAGAGAAACCTTCTACGGAGCGGGAATAGCTCAGGAGAGAGTTGATTTTTATTCTTAGATAGTTTATATTAGATTTATGTTTGCAGTTATTAAAACCGGCAGTAAACAATATTTAGTTTCGCCGGGCGATAAAATAAAAGTAGAGAAATTAGAAAAAAAAGAAGGCGAAGAAATAATCTTCGACCAAGTTTTTTTATTGAGCAAAAACAAGTCAGTTAAGATAGGAACTCCTTTAGTTAAAAATGTTAAAATTAAAGCAAAAATTTTAAAACAAGGCAAAGCCAAAAAAATAATTGTTTTTAAGTATAAACCAAAGAAGCGTTATGAAAAAAAAATGGGCCATCGACAGCCCTATACAGAAGTGGAGATTTTAAAAATTTTATCTTCGCCCAAGAAGAGCATTGCTTAAAGTGTTTTCATCAATATATTCTAAATCAGAACCAGTTGATAAGCCGCGACCTAAGCGACTTATTTTTATTTCAAAAGGTTTTAATAGCCGTTCAATATACAAAGCTGTTGTGTCTCCTTCAGTAGTCGGACTTAAGGCGAAAATAATTTCCTTGATCGGCGATTGACTTTTTTTAATCCGGGCGATTAATTCTTTAATTCGCAAATTATCCGGCCCGATGCCTTCAGTCGGAGAAATTAACCCGCCTAGAACATGATAAAGCCCATTGTATTGCCTGGTTTTTTCTAACGGAATAATATTTAAAATATTTTCTACTAAACAAATTATTTCTTTATCCCTTTTTGAATCCTGGCATACAGAACAAAGCTGATTGTCTTTGCTTGTTATGTTAAAACATTGCGAGCATAGATGTATTTCTGTTTTGAGATTCTTAATCAATGATGATAATTCGTCTAAATTTTTTTGTTCTTGATTTATTAAATAAAAAACCAACCGAGTAGCAGCTCTCGGTCCAATATCAGGCAATTGGCTTAATTGATTAATTAAATTTTGAATTGATCGTGGTAACATTTATTCACCCAAATGTTTTTCCAAGCTCTTAAAACTAACTTGGCTTTCATTAAAAAATAATTCTATCCTGCCTGTTGGTCCATTACGGTGTTTAGCAATATGGATTTCAGCAATATTCTTTCGTTCAGTATTAGGATTGTCTTTGTCTTCTCTATATATAAAAAGCACAACATCGCTATCTTGTTCAATAGCTCCTGAATCACGAAGGTCAGAGAGTTTAGGGATGGAAGGAGAACGGCTTTCAACGGCTCGTGAAAGCTGTGAAAGAGCTAGAATTGGAAGATTAAGCTCTCTGCCTAATGTTTTTAAGCTGCGCGATATTTCTGTCATTTGTTGAACTGGCGGATCGCTTGGATTGCGCGGCTGGATCATTTGGATATAGTCAATAATAATTAATCCCAAGTCATGTTCGCTTTGCAAACGGCGAGCCATTGTTCTTATTTGCATAATTGTTGGCGAAGGAGCGTCATCAATAAAAATAGGGGTGGCTGATAATTCATCTAATGCTTGTTGAATCCGTTGAAAATCATTATCAGGCCCTTCGCCAGATAAACGACCAGTGCGCATACGCCAAGAATCTACTTCAGCTTGAGCGCAGATTAATCGGTCAACTAATTGCTCTTTTGACATTTCCAAACTAAAGATAGCTACTGGCGTTTTTTCTTTTGTAGAAATATGGCGGGCAAAGTCCAAAGCTAATGAAGTTTTACCCAGAGATGGCCTGGACGCTAAAATAATTAAATCTGATTTTTGTAAACCAGATAAATGATTATCTAAATCAGCAAAACCAGTTGGTATTCCTCGAGTAACATCTTCTCCGCGATGCAATTTGTCAATTCTCTCAAAAGCATCTTCTAAGGTATCTTTAATAGGAATAAATTTTTGGCTAATTGATTTTTGAGAAATGCTAAAAATCTTTTGTTCAGCAGTGTCAACCAAGCTTTCAGTGTCCTCGTCTTCCTTATAACTTATTTGTTCAATTTGATGAGAAGCATTAATTAAATCACGAAGAATTTTTTTATTCTTAATAATCTTAGCATAATGGGCAATATGAGCTGCTGTAGGAACAGAATTAACCAAGCTGCTTAAATATGTGGCTCCGCCTATATCTTTTAATTGTTTTTTTTCTTTTAAGCGATTAGTTAAACTTAATAAGTCAATTGGTTCGTTCTTCTCATAAAGTTCTAATATTGCTTGATAAATATTACTATGGCTTCCTCTATAAAAATCATCAGATTTGAGAATATCAGCCACTTTAAAAATTCCTTCTTTGTCTAACATTAAAGAACCAAGAACTGACTGTTCAGCTTCAATATTTTGCGGAGGCAAACGCCCTTGAGTTAATTTATTTATAGCCATTTTTTCTTTTTGAAATAAATAACCATTATACTAGTAATAAAAATCATGAAAATAAGAATAATAAACCAAGCAGAAGGATTGTTTTCAACTAAAGAAATCTGGCTGAATATATTCATACCAAAAAAACCAACAATAACGCTCAAGGGGAAAGTAATAAAGGAAACAACGGTCAGAAATTTCATAATATCGTTTAGTTTATAGGAAAGCAGGGAATTATTGGTTTGTTCAATGGAATTAATCAGTTCTCGATGATTTTCTAAAACATTCCAAACCCTGATAGAAGAACCAATAACTTCTTGGCTTAATGACTGTAATTCCTGACCAAACAATCGTTGGGATTTTTTACCTAAAATTTCCAAAATTGAACGTTGAGGTTTAAGTGCTCTGCGGAAATCAATTAAATCTTTTTTAGCCATAGCTATTTCCGAAAGCATTTCTTTGCCTTTGCCTTCAAAAACCTGACTCTCAATCTTTTCAGTTTTTTCACTAATATGATCAAGCATTGGCAAACAAGAATCAATTAGCCAGTCAAGCAGGCCCAAAAGCAAATGCCCATTGCTTTTGAAATGCTGAGTTTGATGGTAGTCCTGAAGTTTGCAATCATCAAAAAATGTTTTTAAATTAGGAATTTCTTCAGTATAGCTTGTAATAAGCGTATTCGGAGCAAGAATAAAATCCAGTTCTACTAATTTCGTTTGATTAGTTTCAGAATTAAAAACAGGGAAATGGAGAACAATAAAAAGCTGGTCAGGATATTCTTCTATCTTAGGCCTGTGAATAGGCGGTAGAAATTGCTGGATAACAAAAGGATGAAGATTAAACTTTTCCTTGAATTCGTCAAGATTTTTTTGGTTTGGTTTTTCTACATCAATCCAAGTAACATTGTTAGCTGTTATTGTTTTCATATTATTTTTCTCCTTGTTTTTATTCTATCACACTGTTCTTGTATTTGACAACTTTTCCAAAAGTGATAAACTATGAATAAGTTGTTAATAATAAATAATGCTTAAAAAGAAAAAGATTTCCTATATCTCTGAAGAATCTGATACTCAAACTCAGAAACTCAATAAAAAACTAAAAGAGTGTCAAAAAGAAAAGGAGGAGTATTTAACCCAGGCACAGATAGCCCGGGCTGATTTGATTAATTTCCGAAGGCGTCAAGAGAAAATACTTGAGGAGTTAAAAAAATACGGACAAGAAGATCTAATTAAAGAATTATTGCTAGTTTTGGATAGTTTGGAAATTGGAGCAAAAAAGAATCATGATTTAAATCAAATTAAAGAGCAATTAAAAGATATTTTAAAAAAATACGGCTTAAAAGTAATTAAAACAAAAGGAGAAAAGTTCAATCCAGAATTTCATGAAGCAATTGAGCAAATAGAATCAAAAGAACAGGAAGGGAGTATTGTTAAAGAAATCCAAAAAGGATATATAATAGAAAATAAAATTTTAAGAGCAAGTAAAGTCAAAATAGCTAAGTAAAATTTTTAAATTTTATAATTTTTAATGTTTAAAAATTAAAAATTAAAAATTAAAAATTAAAATTTATGCCTATAAAATGGAGACAATTTAAAGATTTAGAAGGAAGACCTAATTTTCCTAATTCTCCAGTTATATTTGGCCAAGGAGAAGAATGGGTTCCTTTTGTGCCTACTTTTCAGCCAGAAGAGCCAATAGTAGATATTTATCAGGATAAAAATAATCTTTATGTAGATGTTTCTTTAAGCGGGATTAAGCCGGAGAATGTAGAAATTTCTATTGAAGATAATATTCTTACTATTCAGGGCAAAGGCGAAGAGAAAAAAGAAGTTAAAGAAAAAGATTATTTGCGCAGGGAAATAAGAAAAGGGTCTTTTAGAAGAGTAATTAAATTGCCAGTAGATGTTAAAGACAGCAAAGCAAGCGCTGAGAGTAAAGACGGAATGCTTAAAATAACTATTCCAAAAGTATCAAAGAAAATTTCTAAAACAAAAAAGGTTCCAATTAAAATTAAGTAAACTAATTAAAATAAACAATATGACTAAAATAATAGGTATTGATTTAGGAACATCTAATTCAGCTGCTTCCGTTGTTGAAGCAGGTAAGCCAACAATAATCCCTTCTGCTGAAGGAACAGTAGTTGGCGGAGGCAAGGCTTTTCCGTCTTATGTAGCTTTTGACAAAGACAATAATCTTTTAGTTGGCGAGCCAGCACGCCGCCAGGCAATAACTAATCCAGAAAACACAGTTACTACATTTAAGAGAAAAATGGGGACAAAAGAAAAATATACTCTAAATGGCAAAGATTATACGCCTCAACAGCTTTCTTCTTTTATCCTGCAAAAAATTAAAAAAGACGCTGAATCATTTTTAGGCGAGCCAATTCAAAAAGCAGTTATTACTGTTCCAGCATATTTCAATGATTCTCAAAGACAAGCTACTAAAGACGCTGGTGCAATTGCCGGCTTAGAAGTGGAAAGGATTATTAATGAACCAACAGCCGCTTCTTTGGCTTATGGTATTGATAAAACAGATAAAGAAGAGAAAATCTTTGTTTTTGACTTTGGCGGTGGAACTTTAGATGTAACTATTATGGATTTTGGAGAAGGGGTTTTTGAGGTAAAGTCGACTTCTGGCGATACTGAATTAGGAGGCACTGACATGGATGAAATTTTGTCTGATTATATTATTGAAGAATTCAAAAAAGAGAACAGTATTGACTTAAAGCAGGACAGCACTGCTTTGCAAAGAGTAAAAGAAGCAGCTGAAAAAGCTAAAATTGAGCTTTCCTCAACTTTGGAAACAGATATTAATCTGCCTTTTCTCAGCGCTGACGCGTCAGGGCCAAAACATTTAACAATGAAAATTACCAGGGCCAAATTGGAAGAATTGATTAAGCCAATTATTGAAAAGTGCCGTGAGCCAATAGAACAGTCATTAAAAGACGCTAAATTAACCCCTGATAATATTACTAAAATCATTTTAGTCGGCGGACCGACCAGAATGCCTATTGTCCAAAAGTTTGTTGAAGATTATGTAGGCAAAAAAATTGAAAGGGGAGTTGACCCCATGGAATGCGTAGCCAAAGGGGCAGCCATTCAAGGAGGAATTTTAACAGGCGAGACAAAAGAAGTTCTCTTGCTTGATGTTACTCCATTAACCTTAGGCATAGAAACATTAGGCAATGTAATGACTCCGTTAATTGAAAAAAATACAACTGTGCCAACTTCAAAATCGCAGATTTTTTCAACAGCTGCTGATAATCAGCCAGCAGTGGATATTCATGTTTTGCAGGGCGAAAGACCAATGGCTAGCGATAATAGAACCTTAGGCAGATTTATGTTAGACGGTATCCCTCCAGCTTCCAGAGGAGTTCCTCAAATTGAAGTTACTTTTGATATTGACACTAACGGCATTTTAAATGTAAAAGCTAAAGATAAAGCGACTAATAAGGAACAGCATATTACAATTACTGATTCTTCAGCTCTTTCTAAAGAAGAAATTGAAAAAATGAAACAGGAAGCTGAAGCACATGCTACTGAAGACCGTCAGAAAAAAGAACTGATTGAAATTCGCAATCAAGCTGATACTCTAATTTTCTCTACAGAAAAGGCCTTAAAAGATGCTGGAGACAAGGTAAAGCCGGATGATAAAAAACAAGTTGAAGAAAAATTAGAGGAGCTAAAGAAGATTAAAGACAGCAGTGAAATAGAACCTTTGAAAAAAGCAATCGATGAATTGTCACAGGAGATTCAGAAAATAGGCGCTCAATTATATCAAAAAGTTGAGGAAGAAAAAGCAGAACAATCAGAACCGGAAATAAAAGGTAAAAAATCTGCCTCTGATAAAGATTCAACGGACAAAACAGTTAAAGGGGAGTACGAGGAAGTGAAAGAAGAGAAAAAAGAGGAAAAGAAATAAAACAAATCTAAGGCCGTGCCTTGATTAAATTCATAGGCCACGCCTTGACGAGTACATCCTTCCGCTCTCTGAGCGTAAGAATGTAGCTCTCAAGGCGTGGCCTATTCTTTGTTCCAAGGCACGGCCTCTTGCGTATTATCAAAAACCCTTGACAAAAGATATATAATTGTGTTAAAGTGCCATTGCCTGAGATAAGGCATTTTATTATGACTTTAAAACAGACAATTAAAATAATTTATCAAAGAAAATGGCTCATATTTTGGATAACCGTTTTAGGAGCTGTTTTAGCTTTTGATTTAGCGGTTTTCCAGACACCCGAATATAAAGCTGTGTCAAAAGTATTAATTATACAAAAACAGACAGCTGGACAGGATATTTATAGTGTTTCCAAATCAGCCCAGTATCTTTGCCGCGTTTTAAAAGAAGGAATTTATTCCGACAGCTTTTTTGAGAAAGTTATTAGTTTATCTGGACAAGTAAATCAAAGTGATTTTTCTCTTGAATCAAAAGAAAGACGCAAACAATGGGAAAAAGCTGTTAAAGTTAAAATTATCCGTGATTTAGGAGTTATAGAAATTGATGTTTTCTATCCAGAAAAAGAAAAAGCTGAACAGATTAATTTGGCTATAGACAATGTTTTAGAAAAAAATCATCAGTTTTATCATGGCAGTGGACAAAATGTAGAATTAAGAATTTTAGACAAGCCATTAGTTAGTGAAAAGCCAGTTACTCTTAATTTATGGGCAGTAACAATTTTAGGTGCTTTAATTGGATTTTTCCTTAGTTCTGTATTTGTTTTAAGAAAAGCATTGAAAAATGACAATATACATTATAATGAAGATGAACAAGGTTTATTATTAGCTGACGAAACCTCCTCTTTGGATAGAAATGATTCTTCTATCTAAAAAGGAGGTTTTAATTGTTTTTTAATAATTTAATATTAATAAAGGAGGAAGAAATGAAAAGAATAATTTTAGTAATGGCAGTAATGGTAGGAATGATATTTTGTTTTTCTTCAGCTTTTGCTTCAGATACTTCAGAATTTGATTTGTATCTGGGCGGCGGCAATTACGAGAGTGTTGATATTGATGCCCAGGGAAGTTATTTCTGGGGGAAGGTTAGATATCGACCTTTTGAGTTCGGAAATCTGAGAGTAGGTTTTTTCGGTTTTGGAGCTGCGGGCGATGGTAATGATGAGGATTACCAATACGATTGGCAGAAACAGGCAATTGGACTGACGGCCAAATTTATCGGCCTTCATAAAGATTTTGATTTTGACTTGGGAATTGGCCAATTGGAAAATAACGGGAGCATAGAACTCTACAAAAGCGAACAGGTAGACGACATTTTCCTTATTTCCGCCCACGGTAATTTTTACCAAAGGCGAGATGCGGGAAAAGATTGGTTTCCCAAAACAGAACTAAACTTTGAGGCAACCTTGACTTATAGTCAGGATCACCAGCATAGCTGGAATAATGATCCATTGCCACCTGATCCTTATGATAATGACAGCGTAGAACTATTCCTGATTCAGTCAGTTTACGATGTTAGCTTAAAAAAACATCTGCGGCTGACTCCTGGGTTCAATCTTGGGCTTATCCATCAGTATGGCAAAGAAGAGAATCCCAGCTTTGTCCAGTTTGGGCCAAGATTCACTCTGTCTTGGCATAACCAAGATATTATTCAAATGTCTTTTCTTAATTACAGGGAGAATTTAGGCGGAGAAGAAGATCAATGGCAGTGGTTTAACGCCTGGGTAGATATTATAGGCCTGATTAAGGCAGCTGGATCTTGACAAGATTTTAATCGAGCGATAGTATTAATTAATTGTTCATATAAAATTAAATAGGAGGAAGAAATGAAAAAGTATCAGAAATGGATGATAGTGCTATTAGTGGCGTTGGTCTTTGTCTTATTGTTTGTGCTACCTAGAAAGGCATTTGCGGTTGATATTCCACCGCAATTTGGAGATTATACCATAGGCGATTCCCCTCCAGGTGAAAAAGAGCATTTGATCGAAATCAGGATACCGCTGGCAATAGAGCAGCAAGACCATGATTGGAGATTATACGCTAGTTATGCCTGGTACGATAAAGAATCGGGAAAATGGATTTTGGTGCCCATGGATGATTATTCTATGAAAACCAAGCTAGGTTCGGATTCTTTAATTGGTTCTTTTTCTGTCACGGCAGGGAGCAAATGGTACTGGCTTCGGGTTTGGGGAAAAGGTGTCATTTCTAATAAATGGCTCCACCTTTATGGAAATGTCTATAGTAGAAGTAGCATCACCGACAAAGTGGCCTATGAATACTTGATAAATATCAATAAAAAAAAGTACCGGATGCCTGTTCCGGCGTCTTACCAGGAAAGACCGTAAGACAAACCCCGTATCTTAAAAAAAGATACGGGGTTATTTTTTTATATTAATTTTTATCCAGCCAGCCAATAAAATCCAGAAGTTCCATTGAAGAGCTGTTGTTCTTAAAATATTGTCAAAAAAACTGGCTATGAATAAACTTAAGCAAATTACTAAAATGCCCAGACCCAAAACCTTTTCCTGGCCAATGCTTTTTCTGAATATTTTAAAAAGTTTTAATAATAAAGCAATAATCAACCAGAAATAAGCAATTAATCCCAGAATACCATTTTCCACAAATATTTTTAAATAATCATTATGCGCTTCTAAACTGCCCAATTCAAAACCGCGATAAAATTCAACCAATTTGCTAAAAGTGCCTAATCCATAACCAAACCAGGGCTGCCATAAAGAAGCTGGAATTATGTCTTGCCAAAGTCGAAATCGCCAGACCACTGATCCGTAAGGATCCAAGGTAATTAATTCCCAGAGACGTTGTTGAAAAATATCAGAAAAGAAATATGCGATTAAAAATAAGAATAATCCAGCTAAAAGAAGTTTTCTGTATTTTAAAACGCCAAAAAACAGAATAAAAATAAAAAGACAGGCTAAAGCACTGCGACTATAAGTTGTGAAAAGCAAAAGCACTAAAAAACCAGCAGCTATCCAAATATGAAAATTAAAATTTTTCCATAAAACAGCATTATTATCTTTGGTTTCTGATAAAGACAGCAATAAAGAAATAACTATGCCTAAAATAAAGAAAGTGTAAAAAGCAAAAAGATTAGGATGGGCAAAAGTGCCGTAAATCCGATTAAATCCGCCAAAGTCGTCAGGCAGGCCAAACCCGCCAATTAACTGAATTAAAGCAAAAATACCAGGCAATATATAGCTTATTAAAATAATTTTTAATAAAACAATCCAGTCTTTTCTATCTTTAATAAGCTTATAAGCCAAGAAATAAAGAAGGAAAATACTGGCTAAGCGAATAAATTCTTTAATGCTAATTAAAGCATCCATGGAATAGAAAATACTAATTAGCAATAATCCTGAAAAGAATACAATAGGATAAAAAAGCGGAATCAATCTGATTGATTTAAAGTTTTTTAAAATAAAAATTAAGCAAATTAAAAAGATCAATCCGCCAATAATAATATTAAGATTTAAATAAGGCAGACTAGAATGAATTTTAAATTCTTTCTGGCTAAAAATGTCTAAAGAAGGCCTTAGCAGTACTAAAGCTAGAATAAAATAGAATAAATTTTTTTTATCTTTTGCTATTGACATTTTCTATAATCTTTAGTAGAATAATGATAATGAAAATGGATAAATTAGAAAAGGAAAATAAAATAAAAGATATTATTTTAGCCGTGACTTATCAATGCAATGCCCATTGCCAATTTTGCCATATTTGGCAAAACAAAGAAAGATTTTCTTTATTAGCCAGTGATTATATAAATTTACCACAGAATATTAGAAACATCAATCTTAGCGGCGGTGAGCCATTTTTAAGAAATGATTTGCCAAACATTGTCCGAATTATTGCCAGAAAATGTCCTAAGGCCAAAATTATTATTTCAACTAATGGCTTTTTGCCCAGCACAATCAAAAGGCAGATGCAGGAAATAATTAAATTTAAAAGAGATATTGGTATAGCTGTTTCTCTGGATGGCTTTGGCAAAGTTCATGAAAATTTAAGAGGATTCCCAGGCGGATTTAGCTTGGTTTTAGAAAGCATCCGTCTTTTAAAGAATTTAAATATAAAAAGTTTAAAAATTGCTTTTACTTTAAATGATAAAAATATTAATCAGCTAAAAAGAGTTTATCAATTAAGCAAAGAATTAGACGTAGAATTTAGTTTGGCTGTTTGTCATGATTCTAGTCATTATTTCAAAAAACAAAACAATGGAATCATAAATACCAAATACGCTGTAAACCAGATTAATTGGTTAATAGAAAAGGAATTGAAAAGTTTTTCTCCAAAAAAATGGCTTAGAGCATATTTTGCTCACGCTTTAATTTTATTTTTGAAAAAAAAGAAGAGAGTTTTACGGGATTATTCTGGATTAAATTCTTTATTCATTGACCCTTTTGGCAATATTTATCCTTCAGATGTTTGGGATTTAAAAATAGGCAATTTATCAGAAATAAAAAATTGGCGCAGTTTTGCTTTAGAAACAAAGGAAATAATTTTGGCTAAGGATAGAGAAAGACCAAATAGTTGGATGATTTGTACAGCTCGTGAGGCAATGAGAAAGCATTGGTTAAAAGTCGGCTGGTGGATTATAAAGAGAAAATTGTCATTGCCAATAGAATGCTATTTAGAAACAAAGAGAAATTCCAGCGGCATATTGCGGAATTGTTTTGCCCGTTTGGCTCGTTCATAATGACAAATCATATGAAAATACTTCAAATAAATAAATTTTTCTTTTTAAAAGGAGGATCAGAACGATACTTCTTTGACTTGTCCGAATTATTGACCAATAAAGGACATCAGGTTATTGTTTGGAGCACTAAACATCCGCAGAATTTTTCTTTTCCTAGTCAAGAATTATTTGCTAATTACAATGATTTTAGCGAAAAAGAAAGTCTTTTCAAAAAATTATTTAAAGCTAAGAGAATCTTCTGGAATAAAGAAGCAGCCAAAAAATTAGAAAAGATTATCAAAATAGAAAAGCCAGATGTTGCTCATTTACATAATATTTCTACTCATTTTTCCCCGTCAATAATTTTTGTCTTGAAAAAATATAATATTCCAATAGTTATGACTTTGCATGATTACAAGTTATTCTGCCCGAATTATAAGTTTTTTTCAAATGGAGAGGTATGCTATGATTGCTTAAAGAATAAAAATTATAATTCTTGTTTATCTAAAAAATGCATTAAGAATTCTCTAATTCAAAGCTTGGGCGGTTATTTAGAAGCAAGATTCCAAAATGATTTTTTAAAGATAACAGATAAAATTGATGTCTTTTTATCGCCAAGCTTATTTATGAAAAGAAAAGCTATAGAATGGGGAATAGATAAAGAAAAGATTGTCCATTTGCCAAACTTTGTTGAAAAAGATTTTGGCAAGGGAGTTGCCGCGTCAGACAAAAAGCTTCCATATTTTCTTTATTTTGGCAGATTAAGTCATGAAAAAGGAGTAAAGCTTTTAATAGAATCATTTTCTGAGACAAAGGAACAATTGCCTGATTGGCAATTAAAAATAGTTGGCAATGGCCCAGAAAGAAATAAATTAGAAAATTTAGACAAAGAAGAACGAATAGAGTTTTTAGGAGAGAAAAAAGGCAAAGAATTGAAACAAATAATTGCTAATGCTAATCTGATTGTAATTCCTTCATTATGGCCGGAAAATTTTCCTTATAGTGTTTTAGAAAGTTTTGCATTGTCAAAACCAGTAATAGCAGCTAAAAATGGCGGCTTAACAGAATTGATTAAAGATAGACAAACAGGCTTATTATTCAAACCAGGCAATAAAGATGATTTAAAAGAAAAGCTTATTTGGTCTAATGATTATAAAAAAGAGCTTATTCAGATGGGTAAAATGGCTAGAAAAGAAGTTTTGGATAAATGCAATTCAGAAGAGCATTATAGCAAGCTAATTAAAATTTATGAACGAATCGAAAACAATTAAAATTTTAATAGGATTATGCTTAATCCTGCTTATTGCAGGAGGATTTATGTTTTTTCAAAAAGGATGGATTGCAGAAATCTCTCTAAGCTCTTTAAGCAGTAATTTAGGATTAGACAAGGACAAGCTTGAACAGCTTTCTCTTTTGGAAATAATTCCAGAAGTAGCTGGTTTTGGCAAAGAAAAAACATATTTGCTCCTTTTCCAAAATAATTTAGAAATAAGGCCCAGCGGCGGATATTTAGGGACTTTTGGAATTCTGAAAGTAAAAAACGGCCAGTCATCTTTTTTTGAAATCCATGACACTAATATTTTTGATGGATTTGGCAAGATTAAAACAGAACCGCCTCAACCAATAAAAGATTATCTTAAAATAGATAATTGGCAGATGAGAGATGGAAATTGGTCTCCGGATTGGCCAAGTTCAGCAAAACAAGTTGAATATTTTTACCATATCCAAGGCGGTCAGGAAAAATTTGACGGAATTATTGGAATTAATGCAACGGTTCTGCCTAATTTATTAAAATTAATTGGCCCAATTTATTTAGAAGAATTCAAAAAAGAATTTAAAGCTGAAGATGTTCTTTATGAGTTAGAGTATGAAGTTGAAAAAGGATATGTTGACCGCGGGATTAATCCAGGGGAAAGGAAAAAAATCTTTAAAGCATTAATAAAAGAAACACTTAAAAAAGTAGTTAAAAATAGTTTTTCAGAACAAGTAAAATTAAAGAATTTTGCCATAAATGAGTTGAATAAAAAAAATATTATGGTATTCTTTAAAGATGCTGATCTTCAAGGATCTATGGTTAAATTTGACTGGGCTGGTCTAATTAATCAATCAGAGCAAGGTGATTATTTAATGATTGTTGAAGCAAACTTAGCTTCTAAAAAAAGCAGCGCCTTTATTAAAAGAGAAGTTGAATATTATGTTGATTTAACAGGAATAAGGCCTTTAGTCAATTTAAAGATTAAATTTATTCATCAAGGCAAAAATAAAGACTGGTTCAATGATGACTATCGATCTTATTTAAGAATTTACACGCCAAAAGGCAGCTGGTTTTTAGAAGCAAAAGGAGTAGAAAGAGAAACAGAATTTCTTGATGAATTGAATAAAACTGTTTTTGGCAATTTGATAATTGTGCCAATTGGGCAAGAAAAGATAATTGAGTTTACTTATCTTTTACCAGAAAGAATAGGACAAAAGAATGATTATAGGATTTTAGTTCAGAAGCAGTCAGGCATAGACAGCATTCCTTTTAAGTTAATCCTGAAAGATATTAATCAGAAAGAATATATTAAGGAAAATATTATTGAAAAAGATTACCTGGAGGAAATCTTTCTTGTTAAATGAAGATAGTAATGATTGGTCAAAAAGGAATACCAACGCTTTTTGGAGGTATAGAGCGTCATGTGGAGGAAGTTTCTTGTAATTTAGCTCAAAGAATGGATTCAACAGGCTCACCATATCAAGTTTTTGTTTATGCCCGTTCTTATTACACTCCTAAAAGAATAAAAAAGTACAAAAAAGTAAATGTTGTTCATTTGACAAGTTTGAAAACAAAACATTTAGACGCTATTAGCCATACTTTTTTAGCTAGCTGGCATGCTATCTTTAAAATTAAGCCGGATGTTATTCATTATCATGGCATTGGACCTGCATTGTGCGTTTGGATACCTAAATTTTTTAGTCCAAGGACTAAAGTTGTTTTTACTTTTCATTGCCGAGATTATTTCCATAAGAAATGGGGCGGGTTTGCGCAATTATCTTTGAAAATAGGTGAAATGATTGGCTGCTATTTAGCTGATGAAGTTATTCCAGTTTCTCTGGAAATACAGGAATATATTAAGAAAAAATACAATCGCAAAACAAATTTTATTCCTCATGGAGTTAGTCAAGAAAAATATATTTCAGCTGAAATTATAAAAAAATGGGACCTTGAAAAAGATAATTATCTTTTAGTGGTCAGCCGTTTAATTAAGCACAAAGGCATTCATTATTTGATTGAAGCTTTTAAAAAGATTAAAACAGACAAGAAATTAGTTATTGTTGGCCCATGTTTTTATACTGAAGAATACGAAAAGAAACTTAAAGAAATGGCTAAAAATGATTCAAGAATATTATTTTTAGGCACCCAGCACGGAAAAGCATTAAAAGAGCTTTTTAGCAATGCGTATTTTTTCGTTAATCCTTCAGAACAAGAAGGCCTCCCTTTCACAGTTTTAGAAGCGGCTAGTTTCAATAAAACGCTTTTGCTTTCAGATATTGATATTCACCAAAAAATGTTTGAGGATTTGCCTTTTTTCTTTGAAAATAAAAATATAAAGAACCTGAAAGAAAAAATAGAATTTCTTTTAAAAAATTCCCAAATAGTTTATCAAAGGGCTAAAAAACTTAAAGATTACGCCAGAGAAAACTATAATTGGGATAAAGCTGTGGAAAGAACAATTTTGAGATATATTTAGATTGTGGTAGAATTTAAAAATGTATAGAAACCGCATTACACAATCAGTTATTTTGGGTTTAACTACTTTTGTTGCTGCATTTGTCTGGATTGGCCTAAAAGGAGTTTTATTTGAAAAAGGGAATTGGATTTGGCCAAGCAGCGGCTTTTTAATTTTGCTTATTTTTTTAGGATTAGGTTGGTTAATAACAAAATCAAAAGCAATCTTATTTACCAATATAGCAATTATTTTAATTTGTTTTTTCTTTTCTTTTGGCTTTAGATTAGAATATTTAGCAGTTATTTTAATCGCCTTATTGCTTTTTGTTTTTGGTTCCTGTATGGCAATTAATGAGAAAGAGATTAGAATTAAAATTGAGGTAAGAAGAATTCTTAAAAGGGGATTGCCAACAGTTTTGACTGGTTTGTGTTTAATAATTGCCGCAGCTTACTATTTTTCTCCTTTAGCTTTGCAAGAAGATAATGAAATTCAAATCCCCCGTGTTTTATTCGACAAGGTTATTGGGCCAGTAATTAGCATTTTTGAAAAACAGATTGATATTCCTTTTATAATAAACGATGAATTCAAAAATGATTTTTATCAGACAATTAATCATGAAATTAATAGGCATAGTCAATCATACCAGCAATATTTTTCTCTTGGCTTGGCAATAGGTTTCTTTTT